>NZ_JAJGUA010000023.1:0-5310 GCF_020784695.1 Limosilactobacillus secundus | reverse complement strand
CATGTCGATCAAACATCATTAATGCACTTTTCCCTTTTAAGTATCCCATAAACTGCGATACACTTAGCTTCGGCGGAATACTTACTAACAAGTGCACATGATCTGGCATCATATGACCTTCAATTATTTCTACTCCCTTATATTTGCACAATAAACGAATATAATCTCTTAGGTCTCTTCGGTATTGATTGAAGATCGCTTTACGTCTATACTTTGGTATGAATACGATGTGGTACTTACATAACCACTTCGTATGGGCTAAGCTATTTAATTTATTAGTCATATTTATATAACCTCTTTTCCCTTATTGACTTTGGCTTGAACACCTACATCTTAAGGCAAAAGAGGCCTTTTTATATAATTTTTATCGCCCACCCGCATAGCAGGTGGTTTTTTGTTTCGTGCACTCGCTCTGCTCGCGCACTCAACTAGGCCTAAAGACATTAATAAAAAATAGCAAGGTTGGAAGAAATTTCATCCTTGCTATTTTATTAGATAATGTTTTTACTAAAGGTTATTTTGTACTTGCTTTTGCTTCCTGCATCCACTTTGAAATTCCGATTGAAATTGCGACTCCAATCCCCAGGGGAAGAAAAGCTGTAAAGTTAAGGTGACAAACTTCAAATAACATAAATAATGCCATTAACGGTGCCTGCTGTGACGCTGCTAAAAATAATGAAGCTCCAATAACTGCACACTGCGTTAAAGTCACAACTGGGAAGAAGTGCATGTAAGGAATACCGAGAAATACTCCAATAACTGCTCCAGCAGCAATCGATGGCGTCAGTGTTCCTCCATAGCCCCCACATTTGATTGTAAATAAGGTAACCACTACTTTAGCAACGAGACCAAACAAGAGCGCTCCTAGGACCTGAGAATTGACGGTGGTCGTATTCATGGCTAATTGAGCAAGTCCCCGCCCGTTACCCATAATTTGCGGATAAAAAGCTGCAATTGCTCCCGCTGAGAACGACAAAAGTGGCAATTGCCAGAAAATATTCTTACCCGTTGCCCGTTTACTAGAAGCTGCTTTAACTCCTTGTTTAAACCAGGTTCCGGTTACTCCAAGGATTAAGCCTAGAACAATTGCTAATGGAACTGATAATAAAGAGAAGTCACGACTTCCGACGATATAATATGGCTTGAATCCTTTTAAAATCGAACCGATCATCGTTGCAATTACTGACATAATTAGACTAACGGAAACTGAACGGGCATTAATGCGTCGATATAAAATTTCTAGACAGAAAACAGTTCCTGTAATAGGTGCGATATAGACTCCCGCAAATCCAGCTCCGGCAGCGGCAGCGATCAATAAGTGTTTATCTTCATCCTTAAGGTGTAACCACCGATAAGAATCAAGTGCTCGGGACCATTTCTGGGCAATAGCGGCTCCTGCTTCTCGTGGGGCTAATTCACGACCAATCGAATTACCAGTTCCTACAAAAAAGATCTGAGTAACCACGTGAATGAATGTTTTTCTTAATGGCATCTCTTTACCATTTAAGGCATTCTTAATACTAACTGGGTGATAATGACGCTGAAGGAAGTACCAAATAATGGCAGCAATTATCCCTCCTATTAGCACCGAGGCAAATCGATGAATAGGAAAAATATTAATATTAACCGGAATCTTATTTGTCTCGTTAAAGTTCAAAAAATAGTGCTCTGTTAAATCTAGAATAGCGCTAAGAATCAATGAGCTAAACCCAACGACTATTCCAAGAACAACCGTTGCAATAGCTAATGGAATGTTCTCTTGCGTTTCTTTCATCTTCTTGTCTCCTATAAAAATAAATCAACTTCCAGTTTATCATGGATGAGTGTAAAAAGATAACAGCAACGTTTCGCTATGTTAAATATTATGTAAACTAAAGTAAGATCGAAGAATAAGCACTAAACTTCTTCTTCGGTCTTACTTCTATCTCAGATTATTGTTGGACATAGGTCTGTGTTTGTGGATCAAATTCAAACGTCAATTTTTGATCATTTAATTCTACAAAAATCTTCTGGTAATTCTTATTATAACCGTTATGAGGCATATCTATTGTTACTCCATTTTGAGAAGCCTTGATTTGATAAAGGTTGTATTCACCACTTTGATAAGCAAAGTCAAGGCCATTATCTTGGTAATGAGTATATGAGGCATGTTGTCCATATAAACGGAAAGTCATTGTTTCAGTAGGTCCATCACTAATATGACTTACTTCAGGGCCCCATGGAATAATCGTATTCTTTTTAATGAATAATGGTAATTTATCAATTGGAGCTTCAACCAAAATTGTCCGCTTACCTGCATATTCAACACCGTTCCAAAAGTCAATCCACTCCCCTGCTGGTAAATAAACTGCTCGTGTATTTTGGCCTTCTTGAACTACCGGAGCAACTAGTAATTCATCACCAACCATATATTCATCGTTCATTGTCCGAACAGCAGGATCTTGATCGTAGTTTAATACTAACGGACGCATTATTCCGAGCCCATTCTTTGTCTCCTTGTAACAAAGATCATATAAGAATGGAATAAAACGATATCTTAACTTTAAATATGTCCGGTAGATTGAGAGCGTCGGCTCACCGAATACCCAAGCTTCTTGTGCACGCGTTCCCATTGAAGCATGATTACGATAAAGAGGACTAAATAAAGCTGCCTCAATCCAACGTGTTAGCATTTCGGCCGTAGCATCCGCACCAAATCCACCAATATCAGTTCCCGCAAAGGTAAAACCACTCATTCCTAAATTACATAATTGAGGAATCATCATTTGTAGATGGGGCCACAAACTTTGGTTATCACCTGTCCAGACGGTTGAATACTTTTGCGTTCCCGCATAAGCTGCCCGAGTAATGACGTAAGGTCGTTTATGGCTGTATTTCTTTAATCCATTGTAAGTAGCCTTTGCCATATTATGTCCATAAACGTTATGCAATTTCTTATGAGTAGAAGGGTATTTTCCATCACTAAAGACAATATTATCAGGGATTTCACCCTCGAATGATGCTGGTTCGTTCATATCGTCCCAAATTCCAGCTGTTCCGGTATCAACAAGGTATTTACAATTATCGGCCCACCATTGTTGTACCTCTTCTCGGCCAAAGTCAGGGAAAACAGCATCGCCAGGCCAAACCTTATTAACATAAACGGTTCCATCAGGATTCTTAACAAAGTATCCTTTCTTAATTCCTTCTTTATAAATTTTATACTTTTTATCTTGCTTAACACCGGGGTCAATAATTGGCATTACTCTAAATCCTTGGTCTCTCAACTTGGAAACAAATGCTTGGGGATCAGTAAACTTTTCTTTGTTCCAAGTAAATACTCGGTAACCATCCATATAGTCAATGTCAAAGTGGATCACGTCACAAGGAAGATCATTTTCTCGCAGTTTAGTCGCAATCTCTTGAACTTTTTCAGGACTTACACTGTACCCCCAACGCGATTGCTGATAACCAAGTACCCATTTTTGTGGCAATGGAACGCGCCCAGTAAGGTAAGTATAATTTGTAACAATATCTTTCAAGTGCGGGCCCCCGATAATGTAATAATCAAGGTTACCGGCAACTGCAGAATAAAAGTAGTAATTAACATTTTCTTTTCCTAAATCAAGATGGCTCCGATAAGGATTATCAAAGAAGAAACCATATGGATGACCGTTCTTTAAGCCTAACATAAAAGGAATAGACTTATAAAGCCGGGTAAAACTTTCTACTTGGGGTGCTGGATTATCAGTGTTCCAGTTATCGTATTCGTAGCCTCGTTTATTCAAATACCCAGTTTTATCACCAAGGCCATATATCTGTTCATCAGTAGCTAAAGATTTAATTATCTCAAAATATGTCTTATCTTGGTCACTTCCACCAGCAATATCGTGACCTTCGGCGGCAACTAATTTGGCATGAGCCTCATCTAATCCTCGGTCAATTGGTGTCCGCTTGCCCTGATAATCAATGATTAATGGATGACCATCTTTGTCATAAACATCTATTTTTTCATTGTCGTATATTTTTACAATTAGAGCTGCCGTAGTTAATTCAAGATGGTCACCATGATCTAAAACTGTAAAGTTAGTTTTTATTGTCTTATTGCCTTCAATAGCATATGATGATCCTTTTTCACCGTGATCTTGAAATACTCGAATGATTTCAGGCGTAATAACTGATAAAATAATTGAACTGTTTTGATAATTAATCGTAATCTTTTGATCAACAATTGCATATCCACGTAATTGGTTATTCATTAAAGTCGTCCTTCCTCTTTTTTACTTTTATTGTATCGCATTTATTTTAAATGTAAACGTTTTCGTGGAGGCTGAATAACTTTTTAAGAATAAATAGGATATAATTAGAGATGATAATGAAAATGAATGAGGCTTAGAAATAATGCATAAAAAAGCACAAATCGGGTTCGGACTTTTTTGCTGGATTTTATTCGGAGTATTACTCTTTAACGTTTTGACTAATTCGTCATTTATTCATACACTTGATGGAGAGGGTTTTACCCTGACTGCGCCAGTATCTAAGATTAAAACCACTATCCTAACCGAATTAACTTTTATGGGTGACCCTGTTACAGTTGGTATTATAACAATTGGCCTAATGCTCTTCTTATGGCGTCGCGGAAGAGCAACTGATAGTGTTTGGTATGGAATGTTACAATTTATCGGTTACTGTTTAGTAATATTAATCAAGTATAGCGTTGCGCGTCTCCGTCCTCCTTTTCGGTTAATTAGTGTTAGTGGATATAGTTTCCCGAGTGGGCATACCTTTTCAACAGTTATTTTTATTTTTACGCTCTTGGCTCTTCTTTTACCCTATTGTAAAGTTAAATGGCAAAAGGTATTATTAGAAATCGTCGGCGCACTATGGATTATTATTATTATGTATTCGCGAGTTTATTTGCGGGCTCATTTTACTTCCGATGTAATTGGGGCCTTCTTCTTAGCTTGCGGATGGTGGTTACTAGCTAATAGTCAGCGCACTATTTTCTTTCATTGGTTACAAAAACCAGTCAATAAAATCTAATTAGTAAAGCACTGAGCTATAATCGATGTAAAAGTTATAGTTTGGTGTTTTAATTAAATTAAAAATAAATTATTTTTCAAAAGACTAAATAGATATAGTCTGGAGCATGACAATTAACCAGAACTAGACGTATTACTTATATAAAAAAGGACATGCACTGTACTCAACAATGCATGTCCTTTTTACTATTGCGTGGCAACGTCCTATCCTCGCAGGGAGCGATCCCCCAACTACTTTCGGCGTGTTGAAGCTTAACTTCTGTGTTCGGCATGGGTACAGGTGTATCCT
>NZ_JAJGUA010000022.1:0-227890 GCF_020784695.1 Limosilactobacillus secundus | reverse complement strand
GAAAGCCATCCTTATTAACTGTGGGAAAGCCACAGTTACGACAACGATTAATCGGATAAGAAAGAGTAGCTGTTATTAGCGTTATATACTCTTTAACAGAATCATTGTTGTGTTCAGCTTCTTCAACAGAAATAATTTTAATATTTTTATCTTTAATTCCAAGAATATTTAGGATAGAATCATTATGGGACATTTGTTTAACCTTCTTTCATGATTTTTGTGGTGAATTGATTGTATAACGAGGGGACAGCAAATGTCCTCTTTTTTGTATAAAAAAATCTGGCATGGAATCTCTCTCCATACCAGAAAGTGTATACCCAAAAAATAGGCAATCTAATAACGTAAGCTAAAAGCAAACATCATTGGATTGCCTAATAACTAGCATAATTTATTCACGTCGTAATATAAGATGCCAAACAAAAAAGCCAACTCCAATAATTAAAGCCAACCATGCCCAAAGCTGCAATGGAAGATAGATAGTACACGTTAATAAACCTAGAACCCAACTAATTAGCATCATCGATAATCCAGCAATATCGCCACCTAAACCATCAATACCACAAGTAGCGATATAGACGATTCCTGATGCCAGATATAACAGCGAAACAATTAATTCGGCTGTTCCAGCATAAATATGGATTGTAGGATTAGGATTCCCAAAACCTCTTACAATTGATTGAACAAATATAATAATGGCTAATACAATCATAATAATTCCTACAATAAGTTTTGTTACCTTCATTCTAAAGACCTCCTCAAGTTTTATTCTACTCGGATGATTAGAATTTATAAAGAATTACAGTTTTTCTATTTACAAATAGAGCAGGGGAGAATAAAAAACAAACCAGCAATTATCTTCTGGTTTGCTTAAATCTTATTTAGTTGTATTTTTTACTTTTTTCAAGGCTTCTAAAAATACTTCGTAAGGTTGCGCACCAGTGATTGAATACTTATTATTAATCACAAATAGCGGTGCACTTGGCATTCCAATCATAAATGCGCGCCGTTCGTTTTTTCGAACTTCATCTTCATACTGATTAGATTCAAGAACTTTTTTAACATCAGCAACAGGTAGTCCGATTTCATTCATTGCAACAGTTAGAGCTTCATAGTCCGCGATTGATTCATTATCATTAAAATAAAGTTGATAAAGACGTTTAACAGCCTTATTAAGTAATGCTTGGTCATTTAAACTCTCAATGTATTTTATTAAGCGATGAGCAGCTAATGTATTAACAGGAATCGCATTTTCCATCTTAATTGGTAAATCAATATCGGCAGCAAGTTGATCAATTTTATGTATTTGTGTAGCAGCTTCTTGCTTAGTTAGTTGATGAGTTTTTGCATAATATTCTGTCATTGATAAATCAGTTGTTGTTGGTAACGTTGGATCTAGTTGAAATGACATAAATTTTAATGGTGTCTGATCGGCAATCTTTAATTCTTTAAGCGCTCGTTGTAATTGTGTAATTCCCATATAGCAATATGGGCACGCAATATCAGCCCAGTATTGAATTTCCATAGATGATCGCTCCTTATAAATATATACTAATTTAATCTAACCATAAAATAAGCGAAGTTGCTAGTAAATACGTAAAGAGGGAACGATTTATTTTAAAATTAACCTGTCATTAAAATTATAGTTTTAATGCAACCGAAATAAAACTTTTTAAACAAAACTAATATTTTTGATTTATGTTTTAAAATATTTATGTAATACTATTGCTGAAGTCTATGGCAAAAGTATTTTTAACAAAGGAGTTTTTATCATGAAACATACGCTTAAAGTTGATCAAGTACGTGACGGTTTATGGCTAGATTCAGACATTACGTATACGCAAGTTCCTGGATGGCTTGGTAATACAACGCGTGATTTGAAACTCTCAGTCATTCGGCATTTTCAAACCAATGATGCTACACGTTATCCGGTAATTTTTTGGTTTGCTGGCGGTGGCTGGATGGATACAGATCACAATGTTCATTTACCAAATTTAGTTGATTTTGCTCGGCATGGTTATATTATTGTTGGCGTCGAATATCGTGATAGCAATAAAGTTCAGTTTCCTGGGCAATTAGAAGATGCTAAGGCTGCTATTCGTTATATGAGAGCTAATGCTAAACGCTTTCAAGCCGATCCTAATCGATTTATTGCGATGGGAGAATCAGCTGGTGGTCATATGGCAAGTATGCTAGGTGTTACTAACGGTCTTAACCAATTCGACAAAGGGGCTAATTTAGATTACTCCAGTGATGTTCAAGTAGCGGTTCCTTTTTATGGTGTTGTTGATCCATTAACAGCTAAAACAGAAAGTGCATCAAACGATTTTGATTTTGTTTACCGTAATTTGCTTGGCGCTGAGCCTGAAAACGCTCCTGAGCTTGATTCTGCTGCAAATCCCCTCACCTATGTAAATTCTAATTCTACACCCTTTCTTATCTTTCATGGAACGGAGGATGTTGTTGTTCCAATCAAAGATAGTGAAAAGCTTTATGATGCATTAGTTGAAAACAATGTTCCCGCTGAATTATACGAAATTGAAGGCGCAAGTCACATGGATGTGAAATTCCTTCAACCACAGGTATTTAAAATTGTGATGGACTTTTTAGATAAGTATTTAACCCGGCCGTAGAGCACTTCTTGCCTTCTTTCACATTAAATTGATGAAATCAAAAACAACCTAAGATTAGTTCAGGACAAAATTATTTTTGTCCTGAACTTTTTTGTTACTCTAAAGGTAGATCTAAAGTCGTACATAGTCTCAGGGACTTCAAGTCCGTATTAAAATGTGATTCGCCAATGATTATTTTGGGTGCACAAAAATTGCCGAATTGCACTATTTGTTCCCCAACTTTACAAACTTTCACCATTTCATACCATTTTAACTAAACAAAAACTCCGATAAAATGCCGTTATATCAGCATTTTACCGGAGCTTATTTTTTATACAATCTTACAAAAATGCGTCCCCCGAGAGTCGAACTCGGATCATGAGGACCGAAATCTCATGTGCTATCCATTACACTAAGGACGCCCTATAATTTTATTTTAGCGTATTTATTAAAAAAATAAAGAGAATTTGTCAATTTTATTTAAAAAAATACAAATACTGGTGGTGTTTATTTATTCCCTCCTTCTCCTTTACCAGCACTTCTTAAGTTAATATAATAGATATGTTATAAAAAATATGAGGGGGAATTTTCTATGAAAAAGCAATCTACAACCATTGCTTCAATCGTTATTCTAATTATAATCGCTATCTTTGCACTATTAAATACAGCAACTGTCATAGTCAACCTTTTTGGAGCACAAGTAAAGATGCCACTAGTGCTACTAATCTTTATCTGTTTACTTATTGGAGCTATTATTATTTACTTACTATCATTTTCTAATCATCTCAAAACTAACAAGCAATTAAAAGAATTACAATCGTCGCATGTTAGTAAAGACGAATTAAAAAAATATCAAAAAAAGATTGATCAACTGCAAAAAGAAAATACACAGTTAAAGCAACAACTTAAAAGTCAAACTATTGCAGAAAAGCCACAAGATCCTTCTGCAAATTAGTATTTCAGAGAGGAAATTAAATGGGAAAATACCGTTTTATTGCGGTCGATGTTGATGGTACCTTACTAGATGATAATGATAAATTCGACGTTAACCGTTTAAATAAAGATATTGAATTATTACAACGACAAAACTACCACTTTATTATTGCAAGTGGAAATAGTTACGATGCATTGTCAACGATCTTTCAACCGTGCCCACTTGTAACAGAATTTGTAGCAGAAAATGGTGGACGACTGGTAATAAACGGCAAATCTGTCTACGGAAAGACTCATTCAATTGCGACACTGCAACAGCTTTATGCTTTTATTAAGCATACGCTCCCTAGTCCCGACATCTTATCTTTATCTGGTGAAACACAAACAATCCTTGCTGAGCAGTATCGAGATGTTCCAGTCCCTTTCTATCCCCACCACACATATTTTTCTGACCTTCAAACAATCACTGAGCCAATTTATAACTTAAACCTTGGTTGGGCCAAACACAAATTATCCCAAACTATTATCCAAGGATATGTAAATCAATTAAATGAGCAGTTCCCAAGCTTAATTCAAGCAACTTATAGCGGAGCTTATGGCATTGATATACTACCGGCAGGCGTAAATAAAGCCTTGGGATTAAAAAGACTAGTTAAAAATTACTTAAATGGAACTTTAGCCCAAGTAGTTGCTTTTGGAGATACGTCAAACGATATTGAGATGCTAGCAGAAGTTGGTTATGGATATGCAATGAAAAATGCTACTGATGACCTGTTAAAAGTTGCGGATAAAGTGACAAGATATGATAATAATCATGCTGGGCTATTGTCAGAAATTGAACACCAATTCATTTGCCGTTAAAGATATTATGTAAACTAACATTAAGAAAAAAGATATGCGAGTTGAAATCGCATATCTTTTTTCTTAATATACTCCACCATCGTAGAAATTGTAAGATGGTTTATTAAAATCGTAATTAGGAAGTTCTGACATTTTAATAAAATTATCTGCAATTCCCCAACTCATTAAATTAATTGGTTTACCAAAATCCTCATCAGGAATCACTACCATAATATATTTACCTAGTGCGCGTGCCATTCCTAATTCAACACCCATTCCTACATCCTCTTCTTCAGGAATGTAAACTGCTAAAAGCATATCAGAAGTTGAAACTCCTACACGATCACCATTGTAAGTTGCTGTACTCCATTCGCGATCTTGCAAAAGCTCTGGATGTTCATCAACCCGTAATCCTTTATATTGGTGTTGTAATGGCACATAAGAATTTTCTACATCTACTGTCGGGTTAGTTTTAATTGCGTTCATTGCGTCCTCATAAGCTTTATTTTGCTTGTCAGTAAACCACCCTGCACAGAAATATACTGTCTTACTTTTTTGATTTGTCATTAAGTGAACTCCCCTTTAATTTTTGTACAGTTAAGATTCTATCATGGAATAATAACCTTAACCAATTAGGATTTTTTAATCTTTCTTGAGAGCTGTGTTAATTAATTGCTTGGCTGCTTTTGAAACTGAAATATCTTTTTTATCTGCATATTCTTTTAATTGTTGATATATAGCTAAGTCATCCGGCCCACGCCATATAATTCCTGTTACTTGACCATGTTCTTTATTCATTTTAATTCCTTCCCCACAAAATATTAGCGATATTGTTTAAAATTTTTGTTCGATGATGTAATTGAAAGTGAGTAGTCTTTGGATACACTTTTTGATGATACTTAATCGATGGATGGGCTTTAATTAATGATTTTAACATTTCTGATTGGATATGTGGAACAGCTCCATCAGTTGTTTTACTGCCTTCTTCACTCCCCATTAAATTATAAATCTCAACAGGATAATTCAGCTGCCAATTTTTCATCTCCAAAAATAATTGATGAAAATCCTTGTCTGTAGATTTATTAAGTAAATGATAGCGATATTTCAACTGATCGTTCAGGCTTTCTTCAACTGGAACTCCTAAAAAGACTACTTTATTTAACCGCATATGCTCTTGAAGATATTTTGAACTCATATAAGCATGAATGAATTCTGTTCCTCCATATGAGTGGGCGACTACATTAATTTTTTGCATATGATAGTGTTTTTGCAAATAGTTCAAAACAGTCGTCAGTTGCTTAATCTGTGGATGGTAGGTACCATTATAGTTCCAGGTAAATAAGACTTGAATTAAGGCATTCTTTTGCCCGTGAAAGTCACCCTCTGTCCAGATCCGTCCGTTAGGGGCAACCCAGATCGTTAGAACTTTTTGTGCAATGTGTTTCTGCTGATAGTACTTAATCATCTTATTATAAGTAACCGTACTTCCTCCCCAACCAGGAATAAGTAACGTAGGAACAGAAGAATATTCTATTTTATTTTGGTAATTTTGTGGTGATAAGGGTTGTCCGGGCGTTCCTCGCAATAAGAAACCTTGAATACCAAAAGCAAGAAGGATTAGACTACCAATACTAATCCCAGCAATTTTCAACGATTTTTTCATCAAATCATCTTCTTATCATTTCATTTTGTATTTTACTTTTATTATACGCTTGAAAATTATAAAGAGGATGATCTTTTAAGCCTTTGGATATGGAATTAAAGTTAATTTGCCATTAACATATTCGCCAAGATAAATGTCATCAACACTGCCATATCCTGCTTTATGGATTTGTTCAAATACCCACTGTTCATCATGATGAATCAATTCCATTACGTCAATATTGATCTGTCCATCATTAATTAGCGGAAAGCGAACATTAGCTTCATCATTTTCGATGATTACAAGTTGACCATTTTGTTCTAAAATTCCACTTTTGACCTTAGCAACTTCATAAATTCCATGACCACGAAGGCGGAACATAAGGTCATTGGCACTGATTCCTGCGCGCATACAATTCTCTACCAATACTTTGCCGTTTTGGATTAATATTTGCGGTCGTCCATCAATGATTCTTCTTACCCAAATGTTATGATCCTTTGCAAACTTTACAATAAATACAATTAATGTCCAAATCAAGAGTACCATTATAAATTCAAGGACAGAAATGTCACTATTGTAAATAATTCCGCCAATGATCCCACCTAAAACATAATTTTGGACTTGATCAATCGCAGAAGTTGGTGCAAGATTCCCTTTCCCCAATAAATTAATCTGAAGGATCAAACATAGCATACCAAGGACAAACTTTATAATGATTAACGAATAAGTATCCATTCTTCTCTCCTACTTCATTAAATTAACCTGATGATTAACAACATGTGCTCGTGTAAGAGTATAATTATCTCCTGTTTGACTTAAATTGACACGATAATCGCGATCTTCAATTCGGACAAGAATCCCATCCGTTAAAGTTGTGGAGTTAACAACTACTTTTTGTGGAGAAACATCATGATCCCGAGCAACGGCCTTAATAAAGGGAATCATTTGAGTTGTTTGGGATTGCTGGGTGGTACTTTTTTCCATATCGGTAACTTGAAAGCCAATAAAAAGCAATAATAATAAAAAGAAAATTATTCCTAAATCACGATAACGGGTAATAAGCCGATGCCGTAAATATAAAAGCGTCATTACTGCAATCAAAAGTGCAAAAATGATAATAGCAACGTAATTGAATAATTGATTCATATGTTGGTGATTTGATAAATAGTTGATTGTGTAAAATGTCAATTTAATTCTCTCCTTAACTTAAATGTAATAAAAACTTAAGCAGCTCCCCACCCTTTTTCCGTTTGCTCATGATAAAATAATGGTAACTATAGTATGAAAGAAAGGAGGAATTCTCAATGATCTTAAAACTAGCATTAAAACTTGGATGGATCTTATTAGGGAGCATTTCATTCGTCGGTGGAATAATCGGAATGCTTCTCCCTGTAATTCCGCAGGTTCCATTCTTCCTCCTCACAATTTGGTGCATTACTAAAATCTCACCACGTTTTCACAACTGGCTCCTTAGTAATCCACTCTACATAAAATATGCAACACCCTTGGTAAATCGGCTTGAAAATCTGAAACACCATCCGAAACAAAAGACACAAAAAATTAATAATAAATAAAAAGGTCTTGAATGCTATTTGCGTCCTAGACCTTTTTATATTAGCCAAATAATCGTGCCCAGAATCCCTTCTTTTGTTCTTTAACAGGTGATTCCGTAACTTTTTCAGCTGTATTCGTAGTTAACGTTTCATCATTACTTGCTTCGTTTTCCTCAATGTCTTCAACATATGGGTTGCGTTCACCGATCCATTTAAAGAATTCATCGGCTTTTATTTCCACAAATTTGCCACGTTTACCATTGATACCATCAACACAAAGTTCAATTGGCAGTGCATTTCGATACTTTTCAATACTATCAGCAGTAAATCCATTAAAAGTATTAAGCTTCGAAATATCAAATAACAAACTATGATCTTGTTGCCGGTATTTAAAGTCTTCTTCTTGTGTTAGGTAAAGCTTAGCCCACCGATTACGCGAACTTTCCTTAAAGTCATCGCAAATTTCATCTGCAAAGTAAGGAGGTACTTCCATATCTGCCATTTGATAGTAGTCGCGGAAAATTTTACGAGTATTCGCTAAGAAGTCAAGTTTTCCAGTCTTTTCATCAAATGCTCGCCATGGCGTTTCATCGTCTTCTAGTAAACTTGCCATCCGCATTACAAAATCCTTAAACAACGTATTATTTAAAGTTTGTCGTACATTATAGATATACTTATTTGCTTCTCCCTTTTGCTGATCATCGATTACCTTATCAATCTGAAGATAATAAGTTCGCCGTGCAGTTTCACGAAGCATCGTAAAACCAGAATCATAGTTAGTTGTTCCAATTAATGGCGCAATTGCATGTGGATTGTTAACCAATTCATTCATCGTATCAACAACCAAATGCCGACTATATTGATCTTGTTGGAAGAAGTATGGTTCAATCTCATCCATTAAAACGGGGTATGAACTTCCAAGTTTCATATAGTGCTCAATTGCATCAACAGTTTTTGCTTTTTTCTGTGGTGTATCTGTAGGATAGATAGTCCCAAAATCAATTAATGACCGGTCAGTATTCCATGTCAATTGATTAATAATCCGTAACAAAGTTGATTTTCCAGAACCAGCGGTTGCTCCTAGAATCAAGAAGTTAGGAATATCATTACCATCTTCAGGATTCAAACTAGCTTTCGCACGAATTTCCCATAAAAATGGTGCCGTAAAACTATATAAAATGGCTTCATAGAATCGTTTGCCATAATCATCATTGTAATCAACAACGTATTGCTGATACCCTTTTAATACCGCATCAATACTCTTTAAGCCATCACGAATTTGACTAATAGTCGCAATCTTCCCAAATTGAATTGGGTGCGTGCCTGTATCATTCGGTACGTACAGGCCACTATTATTGTTAACCAGATTTCTTTCCATGGGCCGATCATATAAGAATGTTGTGTATTTTTTCTCTGCTGATCGTTGTTGCGGTGTCATTCCACTAATCAGTGCATCCTGAACTTGTTTAAAAATCTTCTCTCGCGATTTCAATTTCGGTTTAGCTGCTCGTGGCGATACAGCTGTTTTTTGCAAAGTATAAATTGTATCGTGTTGTTGAATTTGTCGTTCTGCTTCTTCTTTATCTTGAGAACGGTTAGTCGTGATATTCCGCATTGACTTAGTAATCATTGCCGGAATTTTATTTTCATCAATTTGTTTTTGAACATCATGACTAATTAGGTCCGTCATATCTACAGCTGCAATTTGATCGGTGACTTCATTATCAAGAATTACAACCGCATTCTTAGTTCCCTTGTTATCTTTTAAGCTCTCATCAATTTGATTTTGTGCTGCATTTAAAAGATTTTCGGTAAAAAATGGGCGCAGAATTGGCTTAATGTCATTCTTATAGTGATTATCAAGATTTTGAAATAGCCGAATGTCATCATCAAAGACTAATATTTCTTCATATTGGTTGCGTTCTTTATCAAATGAAGCACTGTCTAAGTTAAGGCTTCCCAAAATCACACGAGTATCATGGGTCTCGGAATTACTCAAGAGATAAAAACGTGAATGGATTGCCTGAGTTGGCGCAATTGCAACTTGAAAAAGATTATTCAACACATTTGCTTGATTGTCACTCGTTAATGCTTCAAAGACTTTAGCAGGCTTTTTATTAGCAGCAGATAGCAATGCATTGGTTAAAGCTACCTTAGTGATTACTTCATCACCAGTTTTAGCTTCAAAATTCTCAGGGCTGCTCAACGCAACTTCGACTTTAATAAAGCGACTTAGATACTGATTAATGAAGTCAGCAGTCACGTTACCAGTAACTGCTGTTAATCGATTAAACTTATTAGCATCAAAAAGCTGGTTGATCTTTAATGGTGGAGTGTCTTGACCATTAAAAACAATATGAATCTTTTTTAGATCTGAATCTGTCATTGGCGTAGTCCTTTTCTAAACAATATTAACTCTTTTTATTTTCGTTTATTTAAACCGATTTTGCAAGTGACCATTGAAATATTTTGTTTCTACAGTAGTTTTCTATTATTGGTTTTATATGTAAATGATAAATACCCACTCAATCCTTTCAATTAGATGAAGCATTGAGTGGGTATTTTAATTACATAAGTTTCTACTTCGTATTCACTTGCGTTACTGCCCCAGTTGCATAATTTATACTGATATTGCGCTGGACATTAGGGACGAATACATTATATTGCAAACTGCCATCCTTTGACTTGGCCTCAATATGGGCACCAGAAGGCACTAAATTATTACCATCATATACATCAGTCACCCGATAACGAACTTGTTTGTTTTGGTCAAGAGCTTTTCGCACTAAGCCTTCATAGTAGTTCTGCCCGGTTGATGTACTACTTCGAGCTTCGTTGGCCCAAGCAGTTTGAGTTGCAATATTAGCGGGATTTGACTCTGAAGCATTAAAGCCACGGATACCACCCACTAACGCATATCCTAGTAAGTGTCCGCGATCGTAAGCATGGGAGATCCCACCCTTCAAGTTGTGGGCTTGTAAAAATCCAGCTGGCTTCCAATTAGTGGCGCCATTTCCAGTTTCGTTTCGATTACGGTACTGTCGTGTTGTTCGATTGAGCCACGCGTCACCCTGCCATGCTCGTCCACGCGAATCACGTCGATTAACTGCGTACGGTGCGTTATTAATATTTGCGTTCAACGCCGTCTGATTACTATTTAAAATAAACGCTCCGTAACCATTCCATTTTATGTCAGATGTTCCTAACTGCTGCCGAACACCATTCGAAAGAACACTTGTGGCCTGATCTTGGGTTGGCGGCGTAAAAGAAGATGATCGATTATTATTGCTAGAATGGCGCCAAGACGCTACCCGTTGGATCCCCTGCGGTAAGGTACTTCCCTTATCAGATGGCTGGGAAAAACTCCCAATGCCGAGAATCGCTACTAAAGCTAAAAGTAAATACTGGGTCTTTTTATTGAATCGAAATCGCATGTTTCTAAAATACCTTTCCTTTTAAACGTATGTTCGTAGAAGTATTTTATCATTTTAAGTGGTAAAAGAAAATACTCCCAAAACAATCTGTTTCGAGAGTATTTATTCTTTACGCTAATTTATCTTGGCGTTGAGTTCTTAACTTGTAGATAATGCTCATAATAACTAAGAAGACTGCCCCAACACTGACTGAAACCCGTGTATCTGGGTTAAAGAACATAAATAATAAGATAACACTTAGCGCAATCAAACTAAAGTAGTTATATGCTGGATAAAGTGGCATCTTGAATGGGTGGTCCTTTAATTCAGCTGGATTATTGCGCCGGAAGTTTAATTCTGAAATTAAAATAATAAACCATGGTACCATTCCGGGAAGGACACTTGAACTATAAACAATCACGAAGATATTAGCAGAGGCTGCATTAAACATCGACATAAGCATGTTAACAATAAAACCAAGGAAAATCCAAAAGGCAATTGTTAAGATCGCAACGTTTGGTACAACCCGCTTTGACAATTTACTAAATACCTTAGGAACTTCACCATCAACTGAAAGCTTAAAAAGCATCCGACTAGCACTATAAATTCCTGAGTTAGCACCCGACAAAGCAGCAGTCAAAACAACGAAATTAATGATACCAGCTGCACCAGTAATTCCGACCTTAGTAAATGTCTCAACGAATGGTGAACCAACCGCTTTTAACTCGTCCCATGGATAAATGGAAACGATAACGAAGATTGCTCCAATATAGAAAATTAAAATCCGCCAAATAACAGATTTAACTGACTTAACAATCGCATGGCGTGGTGAGGCCGCTTCACCAGCAGTAATACCAAGCAATTCAATTCCTTGATAGGATCCAGCAATCACAGATAGTGAGAACATGAATCCCATGAATCCACCAGTAAAGAATCCACCGTGTGACCATAAATTGGAAATTCCAACCGGATGCCAATTGTTACCTAATCCAAGGACAATTACTAACAATCCAAGAATGATCATAACAATAATCGTAACAACTTTAATCATCGCAAACCAAAATTCCAAGCGCCCATATGCCTTAGCAGATGCAAGGTTTGCAAGAGTTAAGATAATAATCATTACTAACCCAGAAATCCAATCTGGTAAGTTAGGCCACCAGTAATTAAGGTATTGACTCATAGCAATGATATCTGAAATACCAACAATAATAAACTGAAAGACGTTACTCCACTTTGTCAGGTATCCAGCTAAGGGATGAATATATTTTGATCCATAGTCAGCAAAGGAACCAGTTCCTGGACTGATATAGATCATTTCCCCTAACGCACGCATAACACCATACAGGACTAATCCTACAAAGGCATATGCTAATAGGACAGAAGGACCAGTCCATTTAATAGTTGACGTAGCTCCCATGAAAAGACCACTACCAATTGTCCCACCAATTGCAATCATTTCCATTTGTCCGGGAGTCATTGTCCGATTTAATTTAACTTCATTTTTCTGATTATCCATCATTCTAACCTCACTTTAAATAAAAAAGCTACCCAAAATGTCCCTAACCAACCCTTGTCAATTTTGATAAGTGGTTGAGACATCTTGAATAGCTATTGCTAACAGATTTAAGAGATATTAAAACTACTCAACCACGGTAATTGTTGTTGTGGTTGAGGTGGAGGTTAGGTGATGAATAATCGATTTGTTGTAAATTTGCATTTTAATTTCCTCCATTTCAGTTTTCAATAACATTAGAATACTATTAGAAAATTAAAAATGCAAGTCCTTTTATCAAGTTTTTTGTTTTATTTCTTTTTGTGTGCCCTATTTAGCGAAAAGAGACTCATCCCCGCAACCATTACTGTTATCCCCATACCAAGGAAAGTTGTTAAATCATCGGTCTCATTTCCCGTCTGGGGAAGTATTTGCTGGTCAGGGTTATCATTTTTACATGAATCTCGACGTGAACGCTTTAGGCGATTATTAATACCTGCTATCCGTTGATGCAAATTTTGCTGCTTTCTTGGGTTGTTTACCTCCCCATAATTTTCCATGACCTGATTATCATCCCCTAACTCTTCTTCCGCGTGGTAATTGTCTCGTAAAGCTTGCTTTTCTCCTTTTTTCTCCTCTGCTGTATTAGTTTTATTCTCTATAGCTTGTTCCATCTCCCTCTTTTCTTCTAAAGTATTCTCTTTACTATTCTTTTTCATTCCTTCGTCTTTAACGAGGGGCTGATAATAAACATTTACTGTACTTTTTAATTGTGGTAAATCCTCTATTTCTGTAACAGTCGGAATCTTATCCATTGATGGTTTAAAACCAGCTTGCTCAGGAATATCAACTTCTTCAAAAGGTTCAATTATCCATATTGCCTTTTGGGTGGGATCATTCGTTACTTCACAGTGAGCATAAGACATTTGTTCCACTTTTTTAACCCCACTTAAGAGATGAAAATAGATTACGCGCTTGATTGGAACTCGTTCTTTCTGATTATTTGCGCTAGATAAAGGCTGCGCAATTGGTTCTTGGTTCGCAGCTAGAACTGGTGGAATGTTTAATGATAGCAAAAAGATCGTTGACGCTGTCGTTAAGCCTACTAAGCAAATATTTCGCAATACACGAAGATGGTTTAAATGATTCATATTATCTCGCTCCTATTTTTGTATACTCTTTAATATATATACGTAAAAAGAAGCAATTTACATTTTTTAAATCAAAAAAGCTATCACCTACAAGCAATTCCTTACCTGCGATGACAGCTTTGTTAGCTTATAGTGAATGGATAACCTGCTCAATATCATCCACAATTTGTTTAGGGGTTAAGTGATACCATTCATAGAGGACTTCGGTAGGAACATTATCCGCAAATTCGCGTGGTGCTCCAAAGTTCAAAACTTTCATTCCTTTTGGTCCATAGTAACGAGCAATTGTTTCCCCGAAGCCTCCGCTAAGAACCCCATCCTCTAGGGTAACAACTACATCATGATTTTCTGCTAGGTGGTGAAGAACATCTGAATCAATTCCAGTTACAGACTTTGGATTGATCAATGTGGCATCAATGTTAAGCTTGTCTTGAAGTTCCTTCCTTACCTTTTCACCAAGTTCCCAGAAGTCACCAACAGCCATGATTGCAACTTCACTTCCGCGATGAGTAAGATCGTACTTGATCGTACTATAGTCATCTTGTGTTGGTGTCCCGTGAAGAAGCGGCTTTTCTGGTTGGCGAATTACTACTGGTTCATCAGTTTGCTTGATTGCCCACCGTAACATCGAAATCATTTCTTCGACGTTTGTAGGTGCTAAATATTCAATGTTTGGCAAATCACTAATCATTGAAATATCAAATGTTCCTTGATGAGTAGCAGAACTTTCTGTAATTGTCCCGCCTCGCACAATCATTACAACCGGAGCATCATTTAATGCCATATCATGAATCAATTGATCATATGCTCGTTGAAGGAAGGTGCTATTTTGAAATACAACAGGACGTACACCAGCTTGGGCCATTGCAACAGCAGTCGTAATTGAATCCTGTTCAGCGATCCCAACATCATAATAACGATCTGGGTGCTTAACCTTAAATTTGCCAAGATCAAAAGCTCCAGGAATTCCAGCATTAATAGCAACAACTGGTTTATCCCCTGCAATTTGCTTATCCAATTCAGCAAGAACAGCATTACTATACGATTCTCCACTTACCTTAATCTTATCTTCGCCAGTCTTGAGGTCAAATGGAGTGCGCCAATGATACTTCATCTTTTCTTCAATAGCTAGTTCATAGCCCTTTCCTTTTAAGGTGTTAACATGAAGGACGATTGGATGGTCAATATCCTTGATTTCCTTAAAGGTGTCGATCATCGTCTGCAAGTCATTACCATCTGCAACATACTTGTAATCGAGACCCATAAACTTAAAAATATTATTGGGAGATTCGCCATTAGTATCCCGTAGTTCTTTTAGTCCCTTGTATAAACCACCTTGGTTCTCATCGATTGACATTTGATTATCATTAACGAGAATAATCAAGTTAGAATTAAGCTTAGCAGCATTGTTTAATCCTTCAAAAGCTAATCCGCCACTTAAGGATCCATCCCCAATTACTGCCATAACGTTATTATGTGATTGAGGCTTCATTAAATCACGCGCTTGAGCCATCCCCACTGCAAGAGAGATTGACGTTGAAGTATGGCCAATTTCAAAAAAGTCATGAACACTTTCTTCTGGTGACGTAAATCCGGTAATATCTTCATAATGATCAGGATCAAGAAACCCTAATTTCCGACCTGTCAGCATTTTATGGGCATAACTCTGGTGTGAAACATCCCAAATAACTTTATCATGGGGCGAATCAAAAACATAGTGAAAAGCAATTGTTAGCTCCATTACGCCCAGATTAGGGCCCACGTGTCCACCGATTTTTGCATCACGCTCAAGAACAAGTTGACGCATTTCTGTTGCTAATTGTTTTAATTCTTCAAGTGACATGTCTTTAATATCGCTTGGTTCATTAACTTCATTTAAGAGGTAATCAGGATGCAGATTCATCTATTCCACTCCTTCTTGATTTTACATTTAATAATTAGTAATACTTATTGCTCTTATCATTCTAACACTTTCTAAAGCATTGAGTAAATTACTCTCAAGTTCAAATTGACGAAATTCATGCATTTCGATACCATTAAATAGAGTAATTCGTTAAAAAGGAAATAGTTATGAAAAATATAGACAACGCCGCAACTAATAAAATCTCACCATTTAAAAAATTAACGACAGAGCAAGAACAACTCGTCAATGACATTATTTCATTTACTAAACACCATCTAACACAAAATCATCCTGCAATATATACAGTCTACGGGGATGCAGGTACTGGAAAAAGCGTAATTTTATCACAATTATTCGTCCGTATTCAAAAAGAAGCGCGGACACAACAAAATTCAGTTCTTTATCATACTAATAATTATTTTCTTGTTAACCATCCAGAAATTTTGAAAGTCTATAAAGAAATTGCCGGGCCAATAAAAGAGTTATATAAAAAGGATTTCGCTCGGCCAACCTCATTAATTAATCAATTGGATAATCAAAACCAAACCATTGATGTTGCTGTTATCGATGAAGCTCATCTTTTATTATCCAAACCCGATCATTATAATAATTTTTACCATGATAATCAGCTTGTCGAGATTATTAAACGCGCTAAAGTTGTCATAATTGTCTTTGATCAATACCAAGTTTTACGGATGAAAAGTCTCTGGACCCCTGAACGACTTCAGGCAATTACGAATCAATATCCCCATAAAGATTATCATTTGACCCACATGTTTCGCATGAATGCGAGCGATGACTTAGTTAAGTGGTTTAATGAATTTACTAACTATAAATTAACCGCTTTGCCAGCATCCGCCCGTGATCATTATGATTTTCGCATTTACAGTGATGCCGAGGAAATGAGGAAAGCAATTGTCCAACGTAATAAAGAAGTAGGACTTTCCCGCATCCTTTCAACGTCTGGATATCCGTCAACGCTCGATGGTGGTAAACACTACATTGAGGAAGGCAGATTTAAGATGCCGTGGGATCAATATAACTATACAGTTACTCCCTGGGCAGAATTGCCTCAAACCATTGATGAAGTTGGCTCAATCTACACTTGCCAGGGGTTTGACTTAAATTACACCGGCATTATTATCGGTCCGCCGATTAGCCAAACGCCGCAAACAAACCAACTTCAAGTTAATTTAGATCGTTATACAGATGTTGAAGCATTCAAAAAACGTGACGACCTAACTGATCCAGCTGAAATTAAGAGTTTAGAAAAAAGAATGATTATGAATTCTTTGAACGTTTTATTCAAGCGTGGTGTATATGGAACTTATCTTTACGCTCATGATCCGCTTTTACGACATTCTCTTACCTCCCTTTTTAAGAAAGCTGGGTTTACGCTACCAAAGGAGGAAAAACAATTATGAAAGAGCGTAAATTAAATAAAACGTGGCTGATCGTTGGCGCAATTATCCTCGCTGTCATCGTTCTCTACTTCATTTATCGAACATATAAACCAGAGATTGATCTACTGCTCGACTTTAATGCTCATAATAAGGCCAAGCTTCTTCATATGATTAGAAGTCATGGTTTTACAGATATCTTTCTTCTTGTAGCATTGATCGGTATCCTAAATGCGATTCCAGGAATGTCTAATTCCGTTGTTTGTATCTTTGCCGGGTTATGTTATGGACCGGTTATTGGTTTTCTGATTAACTGGGTTGGCAATATTTTAGGAAACTCTACTGTAATGAGTATAATTCGAAAAGTTAACCTCTCCAAACGAGTAAAGAAAAACAAGATCCTTCATTACCTCTTGCAGCAAAAGCACCCGTTAATTGCACTTACCATCGGCTTTATGATTCCAGTCATCCCCAGTGTACTTGTAAACTACGCTGGTGCCCGTTTAAATGTGAGTCGGAAACATTACTTGGCGATGGTAACCGTGGGAATGGCACCGACCTCCTTTCTCTATGCCTTTGGGGGGGATGCTATTTTCAAGGGTAACATTAGACGACTGATCGGTGTTGCAATCGCGATTTTAATTCTAATTGGCTGTTACTTACTCGTTCGCAAAATTTGGCAAAACCATGAAGAAAAAGCAATGACAAAATAAGCAACTTAATTAAAAACAAGGCTCCAAACATTCGGATTTCCCGGACGCTTGGAGCCTTTATCTTTAATTAAATCTTGACCAATATTCTGCCAAATATTTGTTGGTTAAACTTTCCGGTTTTTGAATAAGATCCAGCGGCCTCCCCTGAGCGACAACTTTCCCACCATTACTACCACCACGCGGCCCCATATCAAGCATATAATCTGCGTTAATAATCAAATTTAAGTCATGAGTAATAGTAATGATTGTAGCGCCCCGATCAAGTAATTGCTGCATTACTGCTAAAAGGGTTTTAACATCAAGAGGATGCAAGCCAATAGTTGGTTCATCAAATACAAATAAAGTTTCGCTTTGATTATGCTTCAGGTGTTTAACAAGTTTTAAGCGTTGCGCCTCACCCCCAGAAAGGCTAGGCGTACTTTCACCCAAATGCAGGTATCCTAAGCCCACTTCATCCAATAATTGAAGTTCACGAGCAATTTTCGGAACTTTCTTAAATACACTTATGGCTGCCCGAACATCTAATTTTAAGAGATCGACAATTGAAAAACCGTGCCACTTAACTTTTTGAATTTCTTCATTGTATCGGCTTCCCCCACATGTTGGACAAGTCTGTGGCATATCTGGCAAAAATTGGATATCAAGAGTTACAATACCCGCGCCCCCACACGTTGGACATGCTCCCTGCTTATTATTATAAGAGAAGTAAGCGGGCGTATAGTGTTTCTCTTTAGCTAAGGGTTGGGCAGCAAATAACTTCCGCAGGTCATCCATAATACTGGTATAAGTTGCGACTGTTGAACGGTTAGTTTTACCAATTGGCGCTGCATCAACACTCACTACTGCATTTAACGGACTTGATAAGTTTCGAACTTGTGAAGGTAATTTTACTTCCCTTGCTTGAGCATGGATAGCGGGAACCAAACTATCAAGAATCAGACTTGTTTTACCAGCACCCGAAAAACCAGTGATAGCAGTCAGCCGATTAACTGGAATCGCTCCATGGACATCTTTAAGATTGTAATAATCTTTTACCTCAAAGATAATCTCTTGACTAGCTGGTTCGTTTGTTAACGGACGGCTTTTTAATACTGCTGTCCCATTTAAATAAGGACCAATTTTGGACTGAGGGTTGTCAGCGATTTGCGATGGTGTTCCCTCCGTAAGAATTTCTCCACCTTTTTCTCCAGAACCCGGGCCGATTTCAATAATCCAATCTGCTTCTTTGATAATATCAACATTGTGATCAACAACTACTAATGAATTACCTTGGGCCACTAATTTCTTAAATACATTTAAGAGACCTGTAATATTATCAGGATGTAAGCCGATAGAAGGTTCATCCAGAATATATAAGACACCAGTCGTTTGGGTTCGAAGAGTTCTTGCAAGCTGAATACGTTGTAATTCACCTGTCGATAACGTATTCCCGTTTCGCGATAAAGTTAAATAATCAAGGCCTAATTCCAATAATGGCCGTAAATTATCATCAAACTCTTTAAATAATGAAGTCGCCATCTTTTTCATATCTGAAGGAAGAGAAGCTAATACATCTTGCTTCCACTTGCTTAATTCCCCAAGCGTAAGATCACTAACTTGCGCAATATTTAAACCACCAGCTAATTGTTTTAATAATTCTGGTTTTAACCGTGTCCCATGGCAGACTGGGCACGTTGAATAATGGAAAAATTCACTAATTCGTTTTTGCGCTCGTTCGCTTTTACTACTCTTCGCAGATGCTAATACCGCTTCATGAGCGTTCTCATATAAAGCATTAAAGTCATGAAAAACACGGCCTGTTCCTGAGCGGAAGTCCATCTTAAACTTCTTTTGTGGACCATTTAAAACAAAATCTTTTTCTTTAGGGGTTAAATCTTTATATGGAACATGGATGCGAACACCCGCCTGTTCAGCAACACTCGGCATAAAGTTTCGTCCAGGTAAATGCCATGAAGCAACTGCCCCATCAGCTAAACTGAGATTTTCATCCCCGATAAGTTTACTTTCATTCAATTCACGAACTTTTCCTGTTCCATGACATCGTAAGCAGGCTCCGTCAGAATTGAATGCAAAGTCTTCTGCTCCATAGGTATAAAACTTTGTGCCACAAGTAGGACAGGTTAATTGTCCCATTTCATCGCCACTTTTACTCATTACCTCCGCAATTTCAAGACTTGGTTTTAAACGATGCCCATTTGGACAGAACGGTTCGCCAAGTCGCGAAAAGATCAGCCTAATTACATTCAACATCTCACTCATTGTTCCAACAGTTGCTCGTTCAGATGGAATTGCGGGACGTTGCTTCAATGCTAGTGTTGAAGGAATATGTTTAACACTTGTAACATCAGCTTGAGCACCTAACTTTATCCGCCGTCTTGTGTAAGTAGAAAGCGCTTCTAAGTACCGGCGAGATCCCTCTTCATATAAAATTCCCATTGCTAATGAGCTTTTCCCGGAACCAGATAATCCCGAAATCGCGACAAATTTATGTAGCGGGATATTGATATCAATGTTCTTAAGATTGTGGACCCTTCCACCTTTTACTTCAATTTGCGTTGGTAGTCTGGTTTCTGTCACTATTTTTTACTCCTTTCATATCATCATTCCACAGATGGCGGCAATAACTCCACCAAAATAACTTAAGCCAAAATAAACAGCGAACATTCCCCATCGCTTTTCATCAATCATTGAAATTAACTCAACATTAAAAGTCGAAAAAGTAGTATAACCTCCTAATAAGCCAATCCCAAATAATAGCATGATCGAGGAATTACTAGCAAAATTTTTGGTAAGAATGCCTAATAAAAAACTACCGGTGATATTAATAAATAGCGTTGCTAGGGGCCAATCAATTCTTAACTTTTTCCACCAGCTTGTAATGATATAACGGATCACGGCCCCAATTGCTGCTCCAAGACCTACATTAATCATTCTGCCGTGGACCTCCGTATTTTCGTGCCAGCATAAAGCCGAGCAGTGCCAAAGTCAAGCCGCCAAGAGAGCTCACAAGAAAATAACAGATACTCACAATCACACCTTGGCTTTTAAGCTTAACAATAGTTGTGGCTAAACTTGAAAATGTCGTAAAAGCGCCAATAAAACCAGTTCCTATCCCGGCATTTAGCCATGCTGCTAATAGGCCCCGCTCAATAAAATAATAAGTTATAAATGCTAGCAAAAATGAACCAATGAGGTTGGCATATAAAATTCCATCGCCGCCTAATAGGGCACTAAGCTCATAACGAGTGATTCCACCGAGGAAGCCGCCAATCGCTACACTCATTATTGTTTTTATATTCATAAAAATCTCCTTAGATCTGCAATCATTTTATTATACAATATACAACTTTTGCTATTTCAATTTAGAAACTTGTATAATAATATTGATTTAAAAATTTAAGGGAGATTTAGATAATGAAAATGCGACGAATTGATCACGTTGTTTTAACTGTAACTGATTTAGAGCAATCAATGCGCTTTTATCACGAAGTATTTGATATGCCGGTAATTAAAGAACAAAGTAATAATGACTTAATTACAATGCGGTGTGGACATCAGCTAATCCGTTTACAAAAAATTGACCGACCAACTACTCTAAAGGCGGCGCATCCAACCATTGGCTCTGCTGACCTATGTTTAGTTGCCGGCGATAGTATTGACGATATTGTTCACCATCTTAATAGCTATTATATTGATATAATTGCTGGACCAATTGTAAAACAGGGTGCAGAAGGCGAAATGACCTCGCTTTACGTTTATGATCCAGATAATAATCTGATTGAAATTGCAGTATATAAGAATAAATAAAGTAAATATGAGCGAGAGAAGGTTGTTTTCCACTTCTGTCTCGCTCATATTTTATTTCAAAATAAATTCAACTAAAAGTAAAAGGAGCGTGCTCACGCAAAATACCCACCAATGGTCCCGAATAATCCCGAGATAGTCCCGAATAAAAGTTAAGGGACAGTATCGCCAAGGCGTCTTGCTACTAACAAATGACCAGTTTAATCCCAACTTCCTTGCATAAGCTCTCGCACGAAGAACATGAAAATCACTAGTTACTACTACAACCATCTCTTGCGGCTTAATAAGTTGACTAGCGAAGGTCAAATTTTGCCATGTATTAAGTGCTTGAGTTTCACGAATTATTTTTCTTGCTGGGATTCCGTGAGCAATTAAGTAAGCAGCCATGACTTCTGCTTCAGATACTTTTGCTTTCTGTACTATTCCCCCTGAAACAATAATTTTTGCAGATTGATGATTTTCCCAACAGCTGATGGCCTTATCAAGGCGAGTAGCTAAAACCGGTGGAACTTGGCCATGTTTAACAGCGGCCCCCAAAACCAGAAAGTCCTGAACTGTAGTAGGACATTTTTGCAGGCGGGTACAAGAACTGAAAACACAAAATAAAATTAAGTTAAGCGTACTTAAAACGTCAATAGTTGTTACTGCTAATGCACTTAGCCAACTCACTGATTGAATCGGTAAATTTTTAAGCAAAAAAGCAAAAATAGGCAATACTACTACCAGGTTGAGCAGCATCAAAGTAAACGCAAACGTATTGAATTTAGCCACCTTAGTTTCACTATTTAAATGGCGGATCAAAATAAGCCTAATCGTGATCCCCCAGCATAACGCACAAATTAATTCATTAACTAAGTTTAAATATATCATTAATCATCGTTTCCTTCGCCAATTTCGCCATCTATGGACAATTTCTGTAACAACTAAAAGAATAATAATTATGATTGCAATAATATAGCCAGATACTCCTAAACGATAGATATGCGAATCCGCTGGTGTCCCCTGGACTAATAATGATGATCCTAAAATTACTGCTGCCAAAATAATTGCAATCATAAAACGGTTCATTAACCGTTCTATTTGCTTTAGCACTCGTTGCTCATTTTTATACTGTAGATCAACCTTGGCGTCCCCGCTCACAAATGTATCGATCAATTCATTAATTCTTTCTGGCATCTTCCCCATTGCTTTACTTGCAAGGAAAAAATTGACTAGGTTATTATCAATAGCAGAACGCCAATTAAAGTTTCGTTTTAAATAACGCCGCCCAAACGATTGGGCAACCTCAAGCATTGATATTTCAGGATCAAGTTTAGCAACCGAGCTTTCAAGGGTTCCAAATGCCTTAATTAGCATTGTTACCTCTCCCCGCATTTGAAGGTGGTTTTTCTTACATAATTGAACAATTTGGTACAGCATTTTCACGAAATCAATATTACCAAGGCCAGTTGAAAAATATGGTTGAATAAAGGCACCAAGTTCTTTATAAAATGCATTTTCGTCAACTTCTCCGGTCCGATTACAAACATTTAAAACTGCTTTCCCAATTTTTTGCGTATCCTTTGTGTTGATAGTAATCACAATATTCGCAATACTATTTGCCATAGCTGGACTTAACCTTCCCATCATTCCAAAATCAAGGTAGATGATCCGGTAATTTGGTAATGCCTCCTGCTGATCATAACTAATGGTTGTATTATAAATGGTCTTTTCATGGTGTTTGGTCGTTGCGTATTGCCTTGCTGACTCATCCGGACGTAATTCGTGAATTAATATATTTCCTGGATGCGGGTCTGCATGAAAATAATGGTCAACAAAAACTTGTTTTAAAAAGTTATTAACGAGCGTAGTAGCAATTTCATGATTAACGGTCGTTGCCTCTTGATCATTATCATTTGGCTGCTTAAAACGATACCGAATGCTTTTTCCTTCCATCGCCTCATTAACAAGAATCTTGGGTGCACAATATTTCATATATACCTTAGGGACTAAGATTGGCCCATCGCCGTTATTTAATGTGTAAAATTCTTCTCCATTTTTTGCTTCTTCAAGAGTATTGACCTCACTTAATAATGAAGTACTGAGTTCATCAATCACTTTATCTAAATCAACTACTGCAATGTCTTGCGGAACATACTTAAATAAGACCACCGCTTTCCTTAGGAGGGCTAAATCAGTATTAACAAGCTTACCAACTTCTGGATGTTGGACTTTGACAACAACTGGTGTTCCATCCTTAAGCGTCGCATGGTGAACCTGTCCAATCGATGCCGAAGCAAAAGGCTTTTCCGCAAAGCTAGCAAATTCCTCATTAATTTTCTTCCCGGTTTCTTCTTCAAAAGTTTGCTCCACAGTTGCAAAACTATCCGCTTTAACTTGATCTTGCAAGTGGCGAAGTTCTTTAATATATGCTGGTGAGACAAGGTCTGGACGGGTTGATAATATTTGGCCAAGTTTAATAAAAGTCGGTCCCAGTTCTTGTAACGCCTGACAAATTGCTTGTGGATTAGTTTGATGGTAAAAATTACTAACAAAATGGTATTTTCGCATCACTTGCATAATCTTACGCAAGCGTGCTGACTTCTTGATTTCATCTTCATTTGTCGTCATATGTCTTCTCCTACTTATTTTCCTTTATTTTAGCATTTCCACTTATAAAAAAATAATTAAACTCCCCTTTCACTACATTTTACTGATACAATAGTAGTCGATAAATTTTTTAAGAAAGTTTAGGTGAAATTTTTAAACGATGAATGGTTTATGGAATTCATATTGGTTTAAATTAATTATCATTATTTTGATTTTGCTGTTAGCTGCCTTGTTTACACTACTGGAATATTCAGTTGTTAAAGTGCGGCCTAGTGAGTTAAAGGAGCTCCGGCAAACACGAAAAGTCAAACGCGCAGAACACATGGTAGCAAATCTTAATGAGTACCTATCAACAGCTCAAGTCGGCGTTACGATGACTTCTTTAGTTTTAGGTTGGTTAGGTGATGAATTTATCACAGAGCTGTTGCTAAAGATTAATATCATTCCGCACGATGTTCTTCAAGCGATTGCACCTGTTATCGGTGTTTTAATTTTTACGTTCTTCCACGCGGTATTTACTGATTTGGTTCCGAAAAACATGGCGATTGATCGACCGGTACCAATTCTATTATCAATTGTTCACCCGGTACAATTCTTCCATACTGTTTTTTATCCATTCGTTTGGTTATTTGCGGTAGTCGCTGCGGCAATTACAAAAATGTTAGGCTACAATGTTCAGCCAGAAGAAGACACATATTCACAAAATGAAATTATGACCTTATCTCAACAATCGGAAAAAGCTGGTGAAATGGATAAGGAAGACGTTATCTTTATGCAGCGGGCCTTTGAAATGAATGATAAAGTTGCTGAGGATATTATGATTGATCGGACACAGTTAGCGGTTATCGATATTACGGCTTCAATTAAAGATGCAGCCAAACTTTATTTTGAAAAGAAATTCACGCGCTTCCCAGTTGTCGCTAATAATGATAAAGACCACATTCTTGGTTACATTTTTGCATACGATATTATGCGGCAAAACCAAATTAACCCACAACAATCTGTTCGAACGATCATGCGGCGAATTCCAATCGTTTACGAAAATGAACAACTTACCAATGTCCTTGCTGAGATGATGAAAAAACAAGTGCCAATTGTTGTTGTCCAAGATGAATACGGTGGTACTTCAGGAATCATTACCGATAAGGACATTTATGAAGAATTATTCGGAACAGTTGGCGAAGAAATTGATCACGCAACCTCTGACATGATTGAAAAGAAGGAGCCTGATAGCAAGGGTAATCCTACCTTCGAAGTATCTGGTAAGATGCCATTAGATGATTTTGAACGTTACTTTGATACAAACATCGAACAATTTGATAACTCTGAAGTAACAACCTTAACTGGGTTCTTCCTTGAACGGCAGTATGACTTAAAAGTTGGACAGCCAATTAGAGTCGATAATTTCTCATTTACACCTCTGGATTTAAAGAATGCTTATGTTAATAAATTCAAGGTAGTTTATATTAAGCCTAAAAAGAAGAAACCATCAGCTGATGAGGATCAAAATAAAGAAAAATAGATATTAAAAAGGCTCTCCGCAATTTAGGAAAGATTTCCTAGTCGCGGAGAGCCTTTTCATTAGCAATTCATCTGCATATCAGGAATACAGTTACATTTGACATGATCCGGTGAATCAGTTGCTTTGCTTGCCAATAATTCTTGTAACTTAGCAATATCATCCTTACTAAGGGTTACATTATTGATCACATGTTCAAGCGTGCTTCCAACATGTCGTTCACAAATATTATTAAATAAGTTGTCCGCCGCTTGGTCCATTGTTTGTTGTTCCGGAACTAAGGGCTCATAGATAAATCCACGTCCTTGACGAGTGGCAGATAAGGCTTTTTTATCAACCAGGCGGCGAAGTAAAGTCTTAATCGTTGCTGGTTTCCAGTCAACTTTTTTCTGTAAAATTTCAATAATTTGACTACTGGTCGTTTGCCGTAGACTCCAAACCACCCGCATAATTTGCCATTCAGCGGGAGTTATTTCTAAATTAATATTCATCTAATTCCTCCTGCGTTTACATATGTAAATCATTTATAACTATATTTTATCATTAATTTACTTACTTGCAAATTCCTAATGCGTATTGACATTAATAATCTAACTAGTAAACTCAATACTGTTTGACTAATTTTAAGGAGCGCTATATCTACAAATGGAAAATCAACGAATTAGCCATGCATTAGTAATCATGGTTTTTGGCACATTTTTCGGTCTTCTCTGTTCAACCTTAATGAACATTGCCCTACCAACCTTTATGAACGTCTTTCATATCAGTGAGGCGCAGGTCCAATGGGTGACAAACGGGTATATGCTTGTCAATGCCCTAATGATTCCCGTTAGTTCATTCCTCATAAAAAGATTCCCATTCAAAAATCTCTTTATTATTTTCTCTGGAATTTTTCTTTTAGGAACCATTATCGGCGCGATCGCGTGGAGCTTCAATCTAATTGTAATTGCTCGGATGATTCAAGCTCTGGGTGCGGGAATGATGATGCCGCTAGTAAACGTCTTGGCAATTCGCTATGCAAAGCCGGGGAAAAAAGGCCAAATTATGGGCATTATTGGCCTTGCCTTTAATTGTGCCCCTATCTTAGGCCCTGCCATTTCCGGCTTTCTATTACACTTTTTCTCTTGGCGATACCTTTTCTTGTTAATTATTCCTTTTGCAGTCGTCACATTACTCGTCTCATTCTTTTTACTTCCTAAAATTCCTCATAATGAGCATCCCCAATTTAATACATCAGCTCTTATTTTAATTACAGGCGGATTATGGTCACTATTGATGGGCTTATCAAATGTTTCGAACAATCACTTGCTTTCATTTAATGTCGCAGGGGATGTCCTTATCGGCTTAGTCTTTCTCTTGCTTTTCTTCCTTAACCAACGTCATAGTAATCGTCAGCTAATTAACTTTGGGATCTTCTCCCACAAACAATTTGTTTTTGCTACTGTCATTAATATGCTAATTACATCAACAATGTATGGCAATGCAATTTTGATTCCCCTGCTCGTACAAATTGTCTTGGGAAAAAGTACGGTTGTTTCAGCTATTGCTGTCCTGCCGGGGGCAATCTTAACGGGTCTCCTCTCAACAACGAGCGGCCGTTTTTACGATATTTATCCAATTAAGATTCTTGTTGGCACTGGTCTCATAATTGATATCGTTGGAACAATTGGTCAAGCTGCAATCGGTGCGCGTAGTTCTGTTCTCATGATCACCCTTTTTCAAACGATTCGACAATTTGGACTAGTGACAATGTTAATTCCTTTACAAACACAAGCATTATCGCTGCTACCTAATGAGATCGTTCCTGATGCAGTCGCTACTTTTAACACATTACGGCAAATCGCGGCGGCCTTTGGAACTGCCCTCATCGTTTCAATTGTTGGTATTGTTAATCACTTAGTGCACAATCCGTCCTCACACCTCGGTATTCAAGCTGGCTTTCTTCTGTGCTTATGCTTACTATCGACTTCGCTCTACCTCAGTACTAAGCTATACCATAAAATTTCTTCGCAAGAGCAATTAGAAAATGCATAAAACAAAAACCAAGTGAGATCCATTTTGGTCTCGCTTGGTTTTTTACTATGTTAAAAATGCAAATTCAATAACGTTACAATACAATACGTCATCCCACTAGCAATAACTGGGCCAGCTGCAATCCCTTTAAATGCAACTACTCCAATAATCGTTCCAAGTACCAAGGCAACGGTGACTTGAGGAACAGCTGCCAACTGGTTAACGCCATACTTTGATAAGATAGCAACTGCAATGCCCATGCCGACTGCAATCCAACCAGCAGGGGTTTTAAAAGCAGCCCATAAATCATTAAAGCCAATTTGACCAGTCGCAATTGGAATTAAGATCGCAACTGAAATCACTGTCACACCCCAATTAATTCCCTTATGTTGTATCAAGGGCAACCATTTGGCGGTATAAGGAATTAGTTTCAGGGCCATCACTACTACCGTGGCAATAATCAATGATGAGTTATGGCCAAAGATTGCAATTAATAATACTAACGCTAAAAAAAGCCAGCTTTCCATTTAATCTCCTCCTCAAACTTTAACTAGTATAACAAAGTTGAGAACGAGGACAAAGAAAGCTGACTAATTAACTAATCGGAAAGGCGATTGTAAGTAACGTCATCTACTTCTTCGCACCATTCGCTAGTTCCCTTCGTAATAGCAATATGAGAGAACCAACTATCTTTAGTAGCTCCATGCCAATGCTTTACACCCCCATGAATTGCTACAACATCACCGGGTTTTAACAATTGCGCCGGCTTGCCTTCTTCTTGATACCAACCCTCACCAGCAGTTACTAATAAGATTTGAAAACCATCATGGTGAATATGCCAGTTATTACGACAACCGGGCTCAAAATTAACGTTTGAAACATTTACATCAATGTTATCGTCAGGAGATACTAATCCATTAAGATAACTTGTACCGATAAAGTATTTTGCAAATGCAACGTTCTTATCACCAAAACCAAACAGGTCATTTTTTACTTCGTGTTCATTCTTAGCCATTATTACTAACCTCCAATTAATTGTTGGTTTAATAATAAACTGTAGTATTAAGAATGTAAAAAGCTTATTATAAATGGTGAGTTATTCAAAAAATGAATTATAATTTTCGCAGCCATGAAAATAATGACTTTTCATTGAAAGCTGGACTATCATGAGTAAGAATATGGTAGCCAGACGTGACATTTAGCTTACCAGCATTGTTGATAAAGTCCTCTTGATAATCACCAGTGCCACTCCAACCTGTACTAAATGGCGCAATCTTACCAGTGAATTCTTGAAGCTGTTGAAGCAAAGCAATAATCGGTGAGGCAACTTTCCCATTCCAGACTGGTCCACCAACTAAGATCAAGTCATAATACGATAAGTCAGGTAAGATAGTCACTAGTTTAGGGAAGTCATGCGTTTTAAGCTGTTGCTGATAAATTTTTCCGGTTTCTTCCATATCCAGTGGGAAAGTATCATCGGGAACCTTAATTCTTACAATATCGGCACCAGTCGCTTCATGAATCTTACTAGCGAGTCTAGCAGTATTTCCAAATTGCGAATAATATAAAATCAATGCTTGCTTTGCCATCATCAATAACTCCTTAATATAAATAAAAACGAGGGATACTATATGGATACACGTGTATTAAAATACTTTTTAACTGTTGCACAAACTAATAATATCACTAAAGCTGCAGAACAATTACATATTACGCAACCTACCCTTTCCCGGCAAATCATGGACCTAGAAACCGAATTAGACATAAAGTTGTTTAACCGAGGAAATCGGCGTCTTCAACTCACAAAAGCTGGAATCCTATTTCAACAGCGAGCAACGACCATGCTGCAACTCTTGGATCAAACTGAAAACGACCTCCACCAACAAGAAGAGGCATTAACGGGAGAAATCAATCTTGGCTCAGCGGTTTCGAGTGTCTCTCCTTATATAACGAAACTAATTTTTGAATTTCAAAAGCTCTACCCAAACGTAATCTTTAATTTATCTGATGGGGATGGCGATGTCCTTCGGCGACAACTAGATGAAGGGCTCAATGACCTTGTATGCCTCCTTGAACCCGTTGAAGCTGCTAAATATAACTTTCTCGAATTGCCGATCCGTGAAGAATGGGGAGTAATAATGAAAAAATCGGCCCCACTTGCCAAGTATTCTACTATTACCAAAGAAGATCTTTACAAAATCCCCCTAATTCTTCCTCACCGTAGTATTGTTCGCGATGAAGTTAGTGACATTTTAAAATTAGATCAAACGCGTTTAAATATCCGTGCCACAACCAGTTTACCGGGAAATACCGTTTCTCTTTTAAGAAATAGTAATTACTATGGTCTGACAATTAAAGGGGTATACGATAACTTCCATGATCCAGACCTAGCTTTTGTTCCACTTACGCCAAATAAGTCAACGGGGGATGTCCTTGCCTGGCGTAAAAATACGGTCCTTTCTCCCGCTATTGAAAAGTTTCTTCAGTTTGTTAATGAGCAAATTCAAGAATCCTAGAGCTTTTAATGCTATAACTGATTTAGAAAGGAGTATTAGATTAATATGAACCAAAATCTACAACCAAAGATAAAACTAAACAACGGTTACCTTATCCCCCAACTTGGCTTAGGGGTCTGGAAAGCCTCACTTGCGGAAACACAGCAAATGGTTAAAGAAGCCATTATTAATGATTACGTCTTGATTGATACAGCAAAACAATATGGGAATGAAGCAGCTGTCGGACAAGGTCTTCAGGAAGGTCTTGCAGCAAGTGGTCGTAAGCGCGATAGTATTTTTCTCACTACTAAAATTTTCAATGGTGATCAAGGAGATTATGATAAACTTCGGCAAGCAGTAAATGCGCAATTAAAAAAGTTGCAAACAAGCTATGTCGACCTTCTCCTTCTTCATTGGCCAGTAAATGATAAATACAATGAAAGCTGGCGTGCGTTAGAAGATATTTACAAGGACGGTCAAGCAAAAGCGATCGGCGTCTGCAATTTTAATGTTGAACGAATGACTGATTTGCTCGATCACGCCAAAATTAAACCAGCAATTAATCAAATTGAATTCAATCCCCTCATTCACCAACCTAAGATTGTAAAGTTTTGTCGAGAAAATGATATTCAGCTTGAAGCCTGGTCGCCACTAGGCAATGGTCGTCTTCTTTCCAATGATGTTATTAAGCAAATCGCAGACGAGCACCAAAAGAGTCCGGCCCAAATTATTCTTCGCTGGGAAATTCAGCAAGACTTTGTTGCCCTTACTAAAACTATTCATCCTCAACGTATGAAGGAAAATGCAGAAATTTTTGACTTTACCCTGTCGCCAGACGAGATGAAGCAAATCGACAAGTTAGATCAAGAAAAGCATTCCATTTGGTATGATAAGTTTAAGTGGTCAGGCAATCCTGACGGTGTAAATGACTATATTGGTAAGCCGGGCGCATTTTAGCTCCAACTAATTTCATATTTTTTTACATAAAGGGCACCGCTAAACGAGGAGTGCCCTTTTTATTAACCAAAATTTTCTAGAAATGTTCATATTATTATACTACAATTAAAATCATTAAAAGAAAGAGAGGATTCTTTAATGAAAGCTGTTGTATCTGTTCTAGGTGAAGACCAAGTTGGAATTATCGCTAAGGTAAGTGCCCTTCTTGCCCAAAAGCAAATTAATATTCTTGATGTTTCACAAACAATAATGGATGGCAATTTCGTAATGATGATGTCTGTGATGATTCCTGAAAATCTTGATAGTTATCAATTAACTAATGAATTTACAGAACTCGGTAAAAAAATTGGCGTTGAAATTAACCTTAGAAATGCCAAAATTTACGATGCAATGCACAACCTTTAATAAGGACGGGAGGATCATCCTTTAATGAATTCACAACAAATTTATGAAACTAGCCACATGATTTCCAATGAAAACCTTGATGTGCGGACAATCACGATGGGAATTTCTTTACTTGATTGTATCGATAGTGATAGCGATATTGCTTGCCAAAAAATTTACGACAAAATTACAACCAAAGCCAAGAATTTAGTTAAGATCGGCCAACAAATTGAAGCCGAATATGGCATTCCGATTGCTAACAAGCGAGTAACCGTTACTCCTATTTCCCTTATTGCCGCGGCCTCTCAAGACCATGACTATGTTAAATATGCCAAAATATTAGACAAGGCTGCTAAAGCATTAGGAATTGATTTTATCGGTGGTTATAGCGCGCTTGTTCAAAAGGGATATCAAACTGGTGATCGTACATTAATTGCTTCCCTCCCTGAAGCACTTGCAGAGACTGACTTTGTTTGTGCTTCAGTAAATGTTGGTTCTACTCGCAGTGGAATTAATATGGATGCAGTGGCGCAAATGGGCGAAGTAGTTGTTGCTGGCTCAAAGCTTGATACGATGACAAATGCTAAACTTGTTATCTTTTGTAATGCTGTTGAGGACAATCCCTTTATGGCAGGCGGATTTCACGGTGTTGGTGAACCAGACGCAGTGATAAATGTTGGTGTTTCAGGACCTGGTGTTATCAAGACTGCCTTAGAAAAAGTTAAAGGTGAATCAATGGATGTCGTCGCTGAAACAATCAAGAAAACTGCCTTTAAGGTGACGCGGATGGGTCAATTAGTAGGAACTGTTGCGGCGGAAAGACTGGGCGTCCAATTTGGAATTGTTGACCTTTCCCTTGCCCCAACTGCTGCCGCTGGTGATTCAGTTGCGGAAGTCTTAGAAGAAATTGGGGTCGCCCAAGTTGGAACTCATGGTACAACGGCTGCCCTGGCAATGCTAAATGATGCGGTCAAAAAAGGTGGCATTATGGCCTGTAGTCATGTTGGGGGCTTATCTGGTGCGTTCATCCCCGTCTCTGAAGATGCCGGCATGATTAAGGCAGTTAACGCAGGAACACTAAATATCTCTAAATTAGAAGCAATGACTGCGGTTTGTTCCGTTGGTCTTGATATGATCGCTATCCCTGGTGATACACCAAAAGAAACCATTAGCGCAATGATTGCTGATGAAGCAGCAATTGGAATGATTAATAATAAAACCACTGCTGTCCGCGTGATTCCCGCACCCGGTAAAAAAGTTGGTGATACGGTTGAATTCGGCGGTTTATTAGGATATGCCCCGGTAATGGCAGTCAACAAAGCCGCAAGTACCGCGATGATTAACCGTGGTGGACTTATTCCCGCTCCAATTCATAGTTTCAAAAATTAATTTTAAAAGAATAGCGAGAGATTAGGAATCCCTAGTCTCCCGCTATTTTAGTGTTTAATTACCTGTTAATAAGGCGTAAACATATGAATTTTCTTCTGGACGGTAAACCCCGTGAAGTTCACCAACTTTAGTAAAGCCATTTTTGTCGATCAAATGTTGCATGATCTTGTTGTCTTCATGAGTATCGATCCGAATAGTCTTAATATCCTTCCGATTATTCTTAATGTAATCAATTACACTAGTGAATAATGCTGAGGCATATCCTTTTCCAGCATGATTGGAGTGAATTGCCACCCGGTGAATAACAACATAACGATCAGTGTCAATTAACCAATCACCGTCAAGTTCATCATATGAGTGATCTGGTGCTTCAACAATTGATAATGCACCAACAGTTTCATCATCTTGTGATTGTACAAGGTATGCAAATCCTTTTTCAATATCTTCTTTGATATGTTCTTCGTTCGGGTAATCTCCTTGCCATTGATCGATCCCTTGTTCGGCTAATTGGTTCCGACCATCTCGCAGAATTTCCATAATTTGATTTAAATCATCCATTTTGGCTTGTTTGATTTGCATCGTATTACCTTCCCTTCTCATTACATTAATTAGATGTGTTATTCGTTAAACAACCCTAATACTGTAACATACTTTACGTTTTAAATACAACTGTTAACTATTAAAAGTTACCCCTTCAATATGCTATGATAGCACTAAAAAGAAAAAGAAGGTTTTTATATGACCAAATTTATTAAATTTACTTTAACAATATTTACTGCACTTTTTCTAACATTTATTTATGGACTAGCAGCAAAGCCAATTCACGCAGACCTTTCCAATAAATATATTCATTCTACTACCCCCACTCTCTTTTTCCATGGCTACGGAAGCGGTGCCCATGCAGAAGAATATATGGTAAACGGATTTGTGAAAGCAGGCGTGTCAAAAACAGTTATCACCGCAGATGTTGCTGGTGATGGAACCGTTACTCTTAAAGGAGATATCCCTCATAACGCTGTCAATCCGCTCGTAATGGTCAATTTCAATGACAACCATAGTACAAATTATGAATTACAAGGACAATGGGTTAAGAACGTTCTTGAAGAACTACAAGCTAAATATCATTTTAAAAAGGTAAATATTGAAGCACACTCCATGGGAAACATGGCAGTTATGTATTTTCTCCTTGCTAATGCCGGAAACCATAACCTTCCACAAATTCAAAAACAGGTTGCGATGGCTGGAACATTCGATGGTGCAATTGGCTGGAATGAACCTGCTAATCTAACAGTGAATAAAAAGACGGGAAAACCTTCCGCAATGAATGATTCCTATCAAAAGTTACTTCCATTACGTCATCGTTACCCACGGCAAATTAAATTATTGAATATTTACGGTGACTTAAAAGATGGCAATGATAGCCAAGTTTCAAACGCTTCCTGTCTTTCGCTTAAGTACCTCATTAATAATCGCGCACGTTCATACCGCGAAGTTAAGATTACTGGTCCAAATGCTAAACACGAATTACTTCATCATAACCCCCAAGTCAATAAAATCTTAATCAGCTTCCTCTGGGGAAAGTGATAACGCTGTGCTAATAAGCTTGTTAGTCATTTGAAAGTAGTTTTTATATAAAGCAGTGTAGCGTCCACTATTTTTAGTTGGTAGCCAGGGCTTGTCTCGGCCGCAGTAATGAAGAATCACAGTATTACGCATTACCCAATCGGTTGTCCATTCGCCAAAGGAAATCGTTTCGTAAATACCGCCTTTACGAGTATCAAAATTATATAACTGATCAGGAACAGATTTAATATAGCGTCCATACAAGGCATTTAAGACATCTTGATCAGGTAGTAAGAGCGTATGGGTACGGATGTAGTTAAAAATGTCCGTATCCTTTACTTTTTTACGGATAATATCAAGGTTCATCAAGAGAACGCCAGAATTATAATACCCGTCAGTATCAAAGTTTTGTAGACGAATCTTATTAATAACCTCTGTCGTATTTGTAAGGTTTGTATGGATGGCAGAAGCATATAGGTAGCCGTCTAATGAAGTCTCATACAGACTTGAAAGATCATTAATACACAAAACATCAGCATCCAAGTATAAAATTTTATGCAAATCTTGAGGTAAAAGACGGTGTGCTAGTAAACGATAATAAATTGTTGTCGGGTAGCGGTCTGTAACTGGTGCTTTGCTAAATAATTGATCATTAACTTTGATCGGAAAATAATTCATTCCTAATTGCTTACAAACTCTTTCCAAGTCTTCGGTTCGTTTCAATTTGTCCTTTTGTAAGACATATACGTTAAATTCTTGTGCTTGGGTATTTAACTTAATTGATAATAAAACGGTTGCTAATTGCGTAACAAATTTGTCGTTAATTGAAAATAATAAATTCATTTCATTCCACCCCTCACATCTTATTTTACAAAACGTTGACGTGGATTGCGATTCAGTATTTAATAATTAAAGAACCAATCAAGAATAGAGGTTTTATGATGAAACAAGCGGAACAATTAACTGCCATTAAAGAGTACACCATTCAAAAATTAGGTCAGGACAAGACTGGGCATGGGATGGACCATATTAACCGCGTAGTAAAAATGAGTAAACGGTTATCTCTGGGCGAAAAAGTTGACCCATTTCTGCCAATTGTGGCGGCCTACCTTCACGATACAATTGATGAGAAATTAGTTGACAACGTTGAGGCAGCTAAACAAGAATTAGTTGATTACTTAAAGCAAATTGACTTTAGTGATGAACAGGTCGAAATAATTATGGATGTCATCAACAATATTTCTTTTGCTCATACATTAGACAAAGAGGAAGTCAAACTCTCCATCATTGGACAAATAGTACGCGATGCCGACTGGTTAGATGCAATCGGCGCAATTGGCATTACTCGGGCAATCTATTATGGAGGCGCCCATCATGAGAAAATATACGATCCAGCTATTAAGCCTCGTCATAACATGTCCCGGGAAGAGTATCGTAATTTAGCAAATGAAACTATCATTAATCACTTTGATGAAAAGCTCTTACATCTAAAAGACATGATGAACACTGAAACTGCCAAAAAAATTGCCAATCACCGTCAACAAGTAATGCTCGACTTTCTTGACGAGTTTCATGCCGAATGGGACGCAAAGATGTAAATTGTTTATAGAAATAGTAAATGCCATGGAAGAAACACGAATGTTTTTTCCATGGCATTTTGCTTACTTATCATCTTTTTTATTTTTAGCACTTCTTAAATCGACAATAATCGAACCGCCCTGCTTATCGCCTGCAGAGTTACCTGAATCATTATGATGATTATTATCAATATGCAATGCTTTTCGCGCTATCCACCGACAAATCAATGAGATCGGCGCTACTAGGAAACCATACAATAATCCTGTCAGTAATGCGTTAGGAATAATTAGTTGAACAAATGTTAATCCACCTGTTGGCGTCCCCGTTAGGACTAATCCAATTAGCCCATAAAAGATTGAGATAAAGAATAATTGAACTAGACCGGTAAAAATAGCAAGCCATAATAATTGTGAATGATTGAGATCAATAGATAACGGAACCTGTTTGCGTAAAATCAAGCCAACCACAATCAAAATAACAATAAAATCGACTAATATTACCCAGTCGGCAGTTCCTAAGACAATCATGATTATGGCACTAACCAGCGTCACGATAAATGCAATATTAATTCCTAATGCAACTGCTATTCCCACTGCAATCACGCCAGCTAAAGGCATAAACGCCTCACCGGTCGGTAAAATAGTTTGAAAGCCAGTAAATGATATTAATATCATCAAAATACCAGCAGCAATTGCTAAAAGGGTTTTAATTAAGATTTGTTTTTTCATGCTAAAGGCTTCTTTGCTGTGTCTTGCATCCATGCTAAGGCCAGAGCCCCTTGTCCTAAGTGGGAACCAATTACCGGACCAAAGTAACTCAATTCAAAAGAAATATCAGGATGATCTGCTTGAAGTTTATCAAGCCACTTTTGGCCTTCTTCTGGAACATTGGCATGAATAACCATTGCTCTAACTGGATAGTCAAGTTTGGCAATATCCTCATCAAAGATTTGCTCACAGCGAAGTTTTGCCTTTTTCATTGACCGCACTTTTTCAAACGCTTCAATGGCATGCGTTGGAGTATGCATAGTCAAGAGGGGTTTGATTTTTAAAATTGAACCTACAAATGCAGAGGCGTTTGATAAACGACCACCGCGAACAAGGTTTTGCAAGTCATCAACCACAAATACATTATTAAAGGTATCACGATATTCTTTTACCTTTTTAACAATGTCATCTAAATCATCGCCTTCACTGGCTAATTTAGCTGCTTCTAAGGCTAAGTATCCCATCATTTTAACTGTTAGATGGGAATCAATTGGCACAATCTTAATTGTATCTTTCATCTGTTCAGCAAGTTGCTCAACAGTATCCAAATATCCTGTAATAGCCCGTGTTAAATGAATGCTAATCACAGCATCATACCCATCATCGGCTAATCCTTGGTAAACTTCCATCAATTGACCGATTGGCGTTTGAGAAGTCGTTGGAAAAGAGCTTGAATTTGCCATCTTTTCATAAAAATCACTGGTGGAAATATCGACACCTTCACGGTATGTTTGACCATCCAATGTCACTGGGATTGGGACAACATGAATATTATTAGCCGCCGCCTCTTCAGGAGAAAGGTAGGCAGTGCTGTCAGTAACAACAGCAATTTTCATCTTATCAACTCCATGTTCTAAATTTATATAAATTAAAAATAATTGCGTTTTTACGCGGATTTCACCCACATAATACAAAAAGCATACCACATTGACGGCCCTAAACCAACCAAAAATATGTCCACTAAAGTATCATTACTTTCCATTAATGATGTAAAACTGTATAATTAATAGTGCTATTTTCGTTTGTAATTATAATATTTAGGAGGCTACACTAATGTCTTTTGACGGCTTGTTTACTCATGCAATTGTCCATGAGCTAGATCAAAAATTAACTACTGGTCGGGTAGCCAAAGTTAGTCAACCTTATCCTGCAGAATTGATTATTACTATCCGGGCTCACCGACACAATTATCCATTGCTTATTTCTGCTAATCCAACATATCCACGAATCCAAATTACTGAGATTCCATACAAAAATCCAGCAGTTCCGACTAATTTTACAATGACGATGCGGAAATACCTTGAAGGTGCAATCGTTAATAAAATTGAACAAATTGATAATGATCGGATTATCAAAATTACATTTGACACTCGTGATGAATTAGGCGATAGTCAACAACTAGTCCTTGTGAGTGAGATTATGGCCCGGCATAGTAATATCTCACTTATTAATCTTAAGACGGCCAAAATCATTGATACTATTAAGCATGTTGGCTCAGACCAAAACCGGGTTCGCTTGTTATTGCCAGGTGCAACCTTTGTCATGCCACCAAAGCAAGATAAAGTTAACCCTTACTTACCAAACCAAATCTACTCTGATCTTGCAAGGCAAACCAATGACCAAGTAGAATTAAGTCACCAATTACAGCAACAGTATCAAGGATTTGGTAAGGACTCCGCACGGGAATTAGCTGCAGAATTACTGCCAAGTGATAATTTACCAACTACCTATCAGCACTTTCTTAAGCACTTTGAAAATCCAGAGCCAGTATTAATCACACTTCCTAATGGAAAAACTCAATTCGCTGCATTTCCTCCATTAAATATTGATGGTGAATTGCAACATTTTGACTCTCTCTCTGCCCTTCTCGATGCCTTCTATGCTAATAAGGCAGAGCAGGATCGTTCTAAAGAATTAGCTGGGCAAGTATTAAAGGTATTGAAGAATGAGCTGAAAAAAGACCGGCGAAAAGTAAAAAAACTGCAACAACAACTACAAGATGCAGCAACTGCAGATCAGTACCGCATTTGTGGTGAGATCCTTACTACCTATCTTAGTAAATTAACTCCAGGAATGAAAGAAATCGAACTTCCTAACTTTTATGATGATAATAGACCACTAAAAATCAAACTTGCCCCCGAACTTTCACCATCACGTAATGCCCAAAAGTACTTCACTAAGTATAATAAGCTTAAAACCTCTGTCGAATATGTAAAGGAACAGCTAAAACTGACAAATGATGAAATCAAATACTTTGAAAACATTGAAAATCAGATTAAATTAGCTGCTCCTGCTGACATTCAAGAGATTAAACTAGAATTACAAGAGCAAGGTTATATTAAAAAGAAGAAAAGTGGGAAAAAGCAACGAAAAGTTAAGGTAAGTGCTCCAGAAGAATTTCATACTAGTGATGGTACTACAGTTTTAGTAGGTAAAAACAACCTGCAAAATGACCGTCTTAGCTTTAAGATCGCCAATAAAAATGAAATTTGGTTGCATGTTAAAGACATTCCCGGTTCCCATGTAGTAATCCGCTCAACAAACCCATCTGAAGACACGATTCTGGAAGCCGCACAATTAGCAGCATACTTCTCTAAAGGTCGCGATTCCGATAACGTGCCTGTTGATTATCTCCCTGTCAAGCGACTTCATAAGCCAAACGGAGCTAAACCTGGATTTGTTATTTTTACAGGTCAGAAAACACTCTATGTAACTCCCAAAAAACTGTCTAACTAAAAAACTTCAGCCCAAGACACCGGGTTGAAGTTTTTTATATTGCTAAATTATTCTCCTAAAAATTGCATCTGAGCACCAATAACTCGGTTACGGGCAGGAATTCCACCCTTAACTCGCAACGCCTTAAACGGGAAAGTTGCACGATAATTAACAATCCCTGATACCGGTTTGGGCTCCAGCATTTTATCGAATTTACCAGTGAATAATTGAGTAAAAATTCCTGGTAAGCTAATATGAAGGGCTTTTGATAAAAAGGCCACTTCTGGCATTGACAATGGTTGAACTTTAATTAAATTAAACTCCCCATCATTCTCTTCAAAAATCACTTGGTATAACCCTGACTGTTCCATCTTTAATACAGCAACACTAGCCTGATCATTGAGATTTTGGTAAGTTGATGAAGAAAGATCAGCTGGGTAGCGTAAAGCGGTAGATTGATAGTTTAATGCAATTGGCGAAAAAAGATCAGTCATTGTCCCTAATGGATAAGCATAATTACCATCATAGACATAATTGAAGGAGTAACGTTGCCTATCGCTACTAGCAGCAGTAGTTGGTAATTCATCTGGAATTACGATGATTTTTACATCTAAGTCATAATTCTGCAATGATGTCAATAATTTACTATAACTAGCAGGAATAAACAAATACTGGGGTTGCTCTATCCGTAATATCTGCAAAATATTTTCAATCGTTACTGGCTCAACATAGCGTTTTTCAGCTAACTCTGGATTAAAGGTAACTGAACTAGGATTCGAATTTACAATGACATTATTAAAGCCCTCATTATGAAGCTCTTTTAATATCATAGCAACAAAGTAATCACCAGAATTACTTAATCCTAATCGTAGTCCCCCGGTGCCAATTACAAGGGCACTCGGTTGGGAAGTTCGACTAATTTCATTTTCTTCTTCATAGGCAGAGTAAAAACTATAAGTATGTTGATCAAACTCTCCGGCTGATGGTTCGATTTCCTTGTACCTTGTCAACAATTGGTGATCTAAACTCATCTGATAAACTTGCTCAGGGGTAGTTTTCCATAGTCTTGCAATAAGTTGATTGCTTAAGCCGTAACTCTTTGCTTTTTGTAAAACCGGTTCTTTATTTGGATGCTCAGTAATTTCCCGAATCAACAGCCGCATTTTATTAATTTGTTCAAAATAAAATGGGTCAATCTTTGTCATCTCTGCTAATTCGTTAACTGAATACCCTCTCTGCATTGCTTCAATTAATACAAAAAGTCGTCCTGCTTCTGGATGGACAATTTTGGCGATTAATTGGTCATCAGTCAATTGCTTTTGGGCGGCAAGATGAAAGTCAGCTGGCTCGTGATAACGGGATTCGATAGCTTTGAAAAGCGCTTCAATAGTACTGCGACCGATACCAAAAACCGTCCCAACCGACCGTTTTTCCGTTCCAAGTAACCGACTAGCTTTTGGTAAATCGCTGAATCCCCATATTGGAACTCGTGCAGCAATATGATCCATCGTTGGTTCAATAAGAGCTGCATGATGAACATAATTTTCCCCAAGATCAATGTCCCGCAAATGCTTTCCCGCATATAATTGTGCTGTTACTTGAGCAATTGGGTAACCAGTTGATTGCGCCACAAACGCTGTAATTCGATCAAAGTATGGACTGCTCTTAATGACATAAAAACGATCACTATTTGGGTTTAGGGCAAACTGTATATGATTTGTGCCGACAATTCTTAATTTGCGGGTAATAGCAAAAGCCGTATCCCGAATGTCTTGAATCTGCCGATCGCGAAGTGTTTGAACAGGATTGAAGGCAATTGAATCACCAGCATGGATACCAATTGGGTCCATATCCTCAATCATTGACAACATCATCATTGTTCCAGAGCTATCACGTTGAACGACGACTTCAATTTCCTTATAGCCGGCAAGACTTTGCTGAACTACTACTTGTTCCGCCCGCGACTGGCTCAAACAAACCTTTACCGCATTTGCCAATTCACTTCGATCATGCACAATTTTACGTGTACTACTACTCTTCGGTAATACCGACCTAATAATAACTGGATATCCTAGTTTAGTTGCCTCATCCAAAGCATCCTGGTAATTATTAACCGTTACGCTTTTCTTAACCGGGGCTTCCATTTGACGAAGCGTTCGTTCAAGTAAAACAGCGCTATTAATTTGACGAACAGTTGCCTCAGGAACTCCTAGCAGTTTAATATTTTCTTTACGAATAATTCCCTTTTCTAGCAATTCTTGGGTAAGTTCAAAAGCTCGCCGATTACCTAGCGTAGGTAAAATTGCGTCTGGATGAAACTTATTAATAATATCCACTAGACTTTCGACTTTTAATGGGATAATACAACCGTGATCAACATTTTCTAAGCTTACCGAAAATGGATTATCATCTGCTAAGATAGTTTTTATCTTCATTTGTTTAAAAACTCGTGAAACTTGGTAAATAGCAGAATCAAGCTCATCCCCGTGTTGAACATCGTTAGCTCCTGCTCCAATAATCAATACAGATTTCAACTTTTCCATCAATGACGATCCCCCCTCCTATTCATTGTATCGACGAACTCATCAAACAAGCCATCAGTTTCATCGGGCCCCGGTGCGCCATCAGGAAAAAATTGAACTGAAAATGCTGGATAACGACGATGACGAAGCCCTTGAACACTATTATCAAGCATATCAACGTATGTAATAAAAAGCTGGGAGCGGTCAACTGAATTGCGATCAATCAGGTACCCTTCTGCCTGAGTCGCATAGACAATGTGGTCAGTAATAATTTCATGAATTGGATGATTCATTCCATGATGTTCGACTGGAATTTGCTGAACATTTGCTCCATTGGCGATTCCAAATAATTCATGGCCCAGTCCAATAGCAAACATCGGCACTTTAGTTTGGACAGTACGAATCATTTCCAGAACTGATTTACGGACATTATTTGGGTTTCCAGGACCGCTTGAAAGTACAACTCCATCAGGATCTAATCGTAATATTTCTTCAGCGGTTGCGGTATATGGTAAGACAGTAATATTGCATTTTCGCCGACTTAATTCCCGTAATATTCCGTTCTTTAATCCAAAGTCAATCACAACAACACTTAGCCCAATTCCGGGATTAGGATATGGTTTAGGAGTAGAGACTTGGGCAACTTGCTGGTTCGTTAAAACAGTCGCGTGAAGCTGGTCAAAAGCGTGATCATCTGGAACTGGAACAATGCTTCCTTTTAATGGCTTTTCCGCTTTTCTTAACTTATGAACTACTGCCCGCGTATCAATGTTAGCGATTCCAGGAATATTCATTTGTTGAAGGTACTTATCAAGTGTCAATTGCCGTCCATTATCATCAGTACCAGCATCGGCAAGGGAACGAACAATAATTCCTTTAATTGTTGGTACAATCGATTCATAAATATTACGTTGAATGCCGTAACTCCCAATATTCGGCTGGGTAAAAACGACAATTTGGTTATTATAAACCTGATTAGTAATGATTTCTTGGTAACCAGTCATACTGGTATTAAAAACAACTTCACCAAAAGTAACAGCTGGTGAACCAAAACCTTCGCCAGCAAAAATTGAGCCATCTTCAAATATTAGGTATCGTGCTGTCACTGTCCCACTCTCCTAAAGCTTTGTTAATAATTGATCAATATTATTATGAACGTTCTCCTAATTAAACACAATAATTTTATTGGTCTGTCTTGCGTAAATGTTCAAGCATTTTTGTGAAATAGGCTGGTAATGGAGCCGTAAAAATCATTTCTTTGCCTGTTCGGGGGTGTTTAAAACCCAACAACCGAGCATGTAAATATTGGCCGTTGCCAGCAAGTGTTTTTCGCGGTCCATATAATGGATCTCCTGCCAGCGGGTGGCCAATATATTTCATATGAACGCGAATTTGATGAGTTCGTCCCGTTTCTAACTGGCAGGCAACTAAGGTATAATTTTTAAACCGTTCTAACACCTTAAAATGCGTTACCGCATGACGTCCATCAACCACAACTGCCTGCTTCTTGCGGTCCTTTAATGAGCGACCCAATGGAGCATCAATTGTTCCTTTATCTTCTTTTATGACTCCATGCACAAGTGCAATATATTCTCGTTTATTAGTTTTTGCCTTTAGTTGAGCTGTCAAAGAACGATGTGCCATATCATTTTTTGCTACCATCAATAGTCCTGAGGTATCCTTATCAATCCGATGAACGATCCCTGGCCGAAACTCTCCATTAATAGTTGACAATGGCGAATGATATAAAAGCGCATTTACAAGCGTATGGTCTGGATGGCCTGGTGCGGGATGAACTACCATCCCCTGCGGTTTATTAACGACAATAACATCATCATCTTCATATATAATATCAAGAGGAATATTCTCAGGTGCTAAATCAATTTTTTGTGGTTCTTCTGGGATTATTTGGACGTGGTCACCTGCAAGCAACTTATATTTAGGTTTTACTTGTTTGCCATTAACAAGGACATGACCATTTTCTATCCAATGTTGGATTTGTGATCGGGAAAATTGATCAAAGTGATGGCCAAGTTGCTTATCAATCCTTCCAACCATCTCACTATCAATTATTAATTCTAATTTTTCAGACATTTGTCAGTCTTTCTCCTTTAAGATGCAAATTATTAGCCAGATTACGCCAATTGTTAAGCACATATCCGCAATGTTAAAAATTGGAAATTTAATAAATGTTGTTTCAAACATATCCACAACATACCCTTGTCTTAACCGGTCAATAAAGTTGCCAATTGTTCCTGCCATAATCAAGGATAGTCCGATTAGCATAGGGATATTTTTCCGGTACTCCCAGATAAAGTAACCAATTACAATAATTGCAATAATGGTTATAATGGTAAAAAAAGTCTGTTGCCCTTCAAAAATGCTCCAAGCAGCACCTGAATTTCGTAAATTAGTTAACTCGACAATACCAGGAATTAGCTGTTTACTACCACCAAGAACAAGTGATGAAGCAACCCAACATTTTAATAATTGGTCACAAATTGTTAAAATTAAAATAATTCCAATAGCGATCCCAAGTAACAATTATTGAACCCCCTGTTGTTTCAATGCTAATTTCAAACGTGCAATAGCTTTGGTGGTAAAGGTAAAACTCATTACCTCTCCATTCACAGTAATTGTCACCGTATGCTTGGTAAACTCTGGCTGACGAATATCAGAGATGGGGATAACGAGATACTGTTTTTGTAACAAGCGGTTAAATACCATTTTAGTCGGAGTAATTACTACGGTTCGTCGCCGCCATTCTAATAAGGCAAGGATTACAAAAACTGCAAAAAAGAGCGCGCTGAGCCACTGAAAATGGGTAATTTCAAGCCAAATTACGAGACCAGCAATAAAGAAGAGAAAAGTCCAACACCAGCTAATAATTGTTCCCGTAAGGTCTGGTTGGTAAAAATAACGAGTTTCTTCTTCCATAATTATAATGTCATCCTTTCAGAAAAGAGGTAGTTTTTATGATCAAAATCTTTACAGATGCTGCAACAAAAGGAAACCCAGGCCCTACTGGTTTGGGAATAATAATAATTGCCAATCATAAACAAATTCAGCTTGCAATTCCAGTAGATAAGGAAAGAATGGATAATCACCATGGCGAATTTGCTGCAGCTCACTTTGGATTTAAATATTTAATTGATCACTTTAGCAATAATGAAACAATCCTATTTTATACTGATAGTCGTACCTTAAGTGATGCAATCGGCAAAAATTATACAAAACATTACCAAAAAGAATTAGCAGCACTAAATCCTCTCCTCCAACACTTTCCAACGGTTGTTACCCGATGGATTCCTGAAAGCCAAAATCGTGGAGCACATAATTTAGCAAATCAGGCCCTCCACAAAATAGAGTAATTTTAGAAAACAGCATATCAGTTTAATTATATCATCCACGTGTTCTATCAGCCACTAAACAGAGAAAAAGCCTTAGCGGTTGTTACAATGCAACTCCTTACTAAGGCTTTTATTACCGGGAGAGTTCCCCCACTTTTTGGCGTTTTTTAAGCAAGAGTTTCGTTGAAATCCTTGCTATTTAAGGGCTTTGATCTTAGAGCGATCTTTTTTGCCCCAATATTGGTAGAGATCTGTTCGTAAGGCACCGTTATAAAGTTTGCGACGCTTTGTTGCAGGCGCTCCATAATACTTTTCAAATTCCATATCAGCCGTCAAAATATATTTACTCCACGTTGTTAATGGGCGGTATAAATTACCCATTTGCCGATAAAGTTCATGAACTGATTCCTTATCACTTAACCGTTCACCATATGGCGGGTTAGCCACGATAATGCCATTAACCTCGCTTGTTTGCCAGTCTTTTACGGCTAATTGTTTAAACGTAATATCATGAGTTAAGCCTGCTGCACGAGAATTTTCTTGAGCAATATCAATCATATTTTGGTCAATATCATATCCGTGGATATCTAGTTCGATATCATAATTTGCTAAGGAATCGGCTTCATCCCGAACTTCATCAGACAAACCATCTGGAACTAAGTTAACCCATTGTTCGCAAATAAATGAACGGTTGATTCCAGGCGCAATATTATGCCCGTATAATGCAGCTTCGATTGGAATCGTTCCCGAACCGCATACAGGATCAACAAATGGATTATCCGGGAACCAGTGAGCCAGCATTACTAAGGCGACTGCCATATTTTCTTTCAAGGGTGCTCCACCTTTATTTTTACGATATCCACGCTTAAAAAGTCCCTCTCCACTAGTATCTAATGTAAGAAGAACATGATCTTTATTAATCGCTACTTCTAACGGGTAAGTGGCACCAGTTTCGGCTAAGCGAGTCCGCCGATGATATGCATTACTAAGACGTTGAACAATCGCCTTTTTAGTGATTGCTTGAACACTTGGTACGTTATGCAACTGTGAGTTATGACTTTTTCCTTCCACCGGGAAATTCGCGTCAATTGGTAACAAATCTTCCCATGCAATGTTTTCAGTACGATCAAACAATTCTTCAAAAGACCGAGCATCGAATTCGCCAACAACGATTTTTACTCGATCTGCCGTCCGTAACCAGAGATTAGTCCGAATGACATCCTTCATTGTCCCTTGAAAACGTACCCGACCATTTTCTACTTTGACTTCATAGCCAAGATCTCTTAGTTCTTTTCCTACCAATGCTTCGATACCGGCAGCAGCAGTAGCAATTAACTGATATGTTTGCACATTAAACTCTCCTTTAGACTTATTCCTATTAATTATTTTACCTTATGTTGCTTCAAAATGAAAAGAAGCCGCAAGAAGAAGAGAGGCTGAGAAAAAATTTTATTTTTTCAACAGCCTCTTAATTTATACGAATATTATTAAGATATCGCGAAAATTAACCACAAGGTTCAAGGCTAAGTCCGAACGATAATCAGCCCGTGCCGTGCTAATCACTGTTTTAGCCTTAGTCCACCGCCTTATCAAGAAGTTAATTCCCCCTCATCTCTTTTGTTTATGAATGGTAGTTGGTTTTAACTTAACTATATTAATGAATTCTCATTTGCTTTATCAGTTAATATTTTATAAATGCGTTCAATGTCTCGGGTGGTGCCACGAGATTCAAACGCTGCTAATAAAGGTAAATCGTATTCTTTAGCGTATGTCTTGGCAGTTATTACATACATCTTCCCTAAGGTTAAGTTTCCACTGCCAATTATTCCCGCACAACGTTTAACATTATCATAACTTTCCAAATAATCGTGCATTGGCGTTGTTAAGATCTCTGTTAAGGTCGGCGTAAATCTACTCCCACCAATCATATATGTTGGCAGTAAAACAAAAAATTTACTATCGCTTTCAGTCGGAAGTGTCTCCTCTGAAATCTCCAATAAATCGACTAAAGGATTTTCATTATTTAAATGATGCTGTTGTGTTGCGTATTCTTGAAGCCGATGAGTAAATGACCGTACATTCCCAGAAAACGACATATATACAATTTTTATTCTCTTATTATCCATAATTCCCTAACTTCATTATCTGATTTTTTATTAATCGAGAGATAAGTTAATTTACAAATAACTCATTTTAAATCCCTTTACCATTATAAGCGCACTTGCAATAAAATGAAATGATTATTTATATTTTATTGCTATTTTAAGAATTTTCAAGGTGTAGCTATCACAAACTCCTAAAATTTAATTTATCACTGTTTAACGTTTTTCCTCAGGCAAGGAAAGAAAAACTAGAAAACCAGGCCCTGATTTTTAAAATAAAAAAACCCGAGCGAACTCGGGTGCCTGTATGCAAGTATCTGTAGGCCATGTTTTGTCATAATATAATTATCAGGCATAATTATATCGAGGTAATCATCTATCTCAGAGTACCGAAATACTCTCCCCTGGAATCACTTCAATTTGTTATCCAAAGCTCCCCTACCGTAGTTTGGGTTTACCGCTTGAGGGGTTTACCGCGTTCCACCAATATCGTTTCCGATATTGTATCGTCACTGTGGCACTTTTCAGGAATACTAAGACATAGTTAAAACCTTAGCCTGTTTTTCCGCCGTCACCATAAAATGGTGCCCCGCCTTATTTTTTCAGCGAGCACAAACACTACAGGCATCGCAGCCTGTGCGAGCATGGACCTTCCTAACACAACATAAGCTGTGCTCAATTACCCAAAACTTGCAAATTATTAATAAACTATTCGACACGCACTAAAGCAAATGTGAGTCATTATTATCGCTACCATCTAATTGTGAACCGAATACACGACGTTCTAGATTAGATAGACGCTTTAAAATATCCATATTTGTAGCGCTCGATACAGGTTGACGGGAAGTAGTTTGGCTATTCATAGATGAACCAACTTCGACTTGACGATTTAATTCGTCAACCTTTGCTCTCAAACGTTCATTTTCATCATTCAAACGTTCAAGCTCTTTGTTATAGGTGTCGTAGTCTTTAATAACATCATCTAAGAAAGCATCAACATCCGCTTCGTCATAGCCTTTGCCAATATTTCTCTCCTTAAATTGCTTGTGCAAAATATCTTGTGGAGTAAATTTTATGTTATCCAACTTAAACACCTCAATTGCTTAGTTTGCGTAGTCCAATAACTATAATACCAAATCAAAGAAAAAATGCAAGATTAAAATTCATCTTTTTCCCTTTGATGCGCAGCCCATTCTTCTGCCTCTTCTTGAAGTTCATCAAAATCAATAAAAGTCATCGAATACCTACTTTCTTCTTTATATTTTTGAATTGTCTCATAATCATACTTAGTTTTTCCTTCATACTCTGGATCGTAAAGGAGAAAAGCTTCATCAGTATGTGTAAGCATAAACTGCTGATAATTCCGCAATTGTTGCGGGGACTGATATGGTTTATCTGAAACATTCGCAAAAAAATCAACTTGCTGAGTAATCTTCGTCAGCTTTAACTGATTTCCTTCATTCCATTGCTTACCAAATTCTGCAAAAGGAAACATTAAAGCTGTTTTTAATTGTGGGAAATCAGCTTGGAGTTCTAAAGTAACTTCAAGTCCCCATCTTTCCGTTCCCATTTGTGGCCCAGTTATTACCCAAAATTCATCATCATTTAATTCCAATTGAGCCTTTAAATATTTTTTTAGAACCTCTTTTATTACTTGAACTTTGGGATCATCATCATTAAATATATTTAATTCGTAACTTCGATAACCAGTAATCCACACTCTCTTCATAAAATCCTCCCTAAATAAGCAGATATAAAGCCGTTTAACTTAAACTTGTAATCATCTTGTATCAATCATTATGCAACTAGTCTGGTATAATAAATCTCTAGTTAGGAGAGTGATCACCGTGACCATTCACTATCCCAATGGTCAGCAACCTGTACAACACTATAATACACATAATGAATTACCGACACCACATCAATCTATTTATGCCAAACGTGGGATGTCGTTAGAGGATGAGATCAATCATAGTAATCAGTACTATCTGGCTCGCCATATTGCTGTTATTCATAAAAAGCCTACCCCTATTCAGCTTGTAAAAGTTGATTATCCCAAGCGGAGTGCGGCTGTTATTAAAGAAGCATATTTTCGGCGTCCATCAACTACTGATTACAATGGGGTGTACCGTGGATACTACATTGATTTTGATGCTAAAGAAACACGTAATAAAAATTCTTTTCCATTAAAGAACTTTCATCCCCACCAAATTCAACATATGCGTGAATGTGTAGCACAGGGTGGAATTTGTTTTGCTTTCATTAAATTTACGGAGCTTGACCTGCTATACCTGCTTCCCGCTTCCAACTTGTTTCAATATTGGGACCAACAGCAAAATGGCGGCCGTAAATCAATTTTGCGAACTGATATCGCTAAAGAAGGCTATCAAATTCATTATCAACTTAATCCGCGTTTACCATATTTAAACGCTGTTGATAAAATAATTGCTGCAAAAGCGTAAAGGAGTTTACTATGTCAAATGATAATCAGTCAACGCGTAGTGAGCGTCATAATAACAATGACAATCAACAGCGCAATGTTGGCGGCTTAATAAAGAAAATCTTGCTATGGGTAGCAGGAATCGTCGTTCTACTAATGGTGGCATCTGCAGCATTATTTTTCTACTATGCCTCAAGCGCTCCTAAAATTAGTAGAAGCGACTTAACAAGTCAGAGTATTACGACTATTTACGATGATCAAAATCGAGTGATTTCTCGTTTAGGAGCACAGAAACGAGAATATGCCAAGGATAATCAAATACCAAAGCAATTAAAAAATGCTGTTGTTTCAATTGAGGATCGACGCTTCTACAAGCACCATGGTGTTGATACAATTCGAATTCTTGGAGCAGCCACTTCTAATGTTTTTGGTCGTTCAGCCGGGATGCAGGGAGGAAGTACGCTGACTCAACAATTAGTTAAATTATCCGTCTTCTCAACAGCTGCCTCTGATCGAACATTAAAACGCAAAGCCCAAGAAGCATGGCTTGCTATTAATGTTGAGCAGCATTTTAGCAAGAGTCAAATCCTTGATTTCTACATTAACAAGGTTTACATGGGAAATGGAATTTATGGAATGCAAACAGCAGCTCAGTATTACTACGGTAAAGATTTAAACGATCTTGACCTTTCCCAATTAGCTCTTCTCGCCGGAATGCCACAATCTCCCACTTACTATAATCCACTTGTAAGTAACACAAAGTATGCAACGCAACGGCGAAATGAAGTATTAAATGCGATGGTCCGCAGCAATTACATTACCCAATCCCAAGCTAACCAAGCAGCAAGCGAAAGTGTTACTGCTGGTTTAGACCCGGATCATGGTAATATTTCAGGAAGCGGAACTGCTGTAGATTCTAAAGTTGTTGACCCTTATGTAAAACAAGTTCTTGCTGATTTACAAGCACAAGGATACAACCCATATAGTGATGGGCTAAAGGTTCACACCAATCTTGACCTGGATGCACAACAACACCTTTATGATGCTGCAAATAAAAACGTTCAGTTCCAAAATGATAAAATGCAAGCTGGTGTTGCTGTTACTGACCCACACAACGGACAAATCATTGCTATGCTCGGCGGCCGTCATACAGGAAATGTCGTGTATGGGCTTAACCGTGCTGTACAAAGCAATCGTAGTTCTGGGTCAACCGCAAAGCCATTAATGGATTATGGTCCGGCTATCGAATACTTACAATGGCCAACCTTTAAGTCAATTGCTGATACTCGGTTTGTCTTTCCTGGCACTAATACTGTCCTTCATGACTTTGATAAAAAATATAAGGGTAATATGACAATGCGTGAGGCTTTAGTTCAATCACGGAACGTTCCTGCTATTCGCGCATTGCAAGCCGTTGGGATTAAGCGCGCTACTGCTTTCCTTGATGGGTTAGGAATTTCGCAAAAGCAACCATATACTTTACAAAACGGAATTGCGTTGTATATCTCCCCACTCCAAGTTTCTGCTGCATATGCGGCCTTTGCTAATGGGGGTACCTACTACAAACCTTACTACATTAGCTCGATTACTACTCAAGATGGTTCAGTAAAGCAATTCAATCCGAAAGGTAAACGGGCAATGAATAAGGCCACTGCCTACATGATCACTGACATGCTTAAAGGAGTTTTCACTGACTCACAAGGAAGCGCAACTGACGCTCGACTCAACGGTGTTAACCAAGCTGGTAAGACGGGAACGACAAACTATCCTGGAAATTCTAGCCAGTCTGGCGTAATGGATTCCTGGATGGCTGGTTATACCAAGAATTACTCAATTGCAGTTTGGACTGGTTATGACCACCCACTTGAACCTGGTGGCAGTATTTCAGAACAATATGTAAAATCAGCACAATTACTTTACAAGGACTTAATGCAATATCTTGACAGCCAAAATCACGCATCTGATTGGACGATGCCAGACACTGTTGAAGCTGTTCGAGTTAAAGGTAAACGTCAGCTTGTAATTCGTGATTCAAAATGGGCATTCGATTATACTGAATATCCATCAGATGATCGTGATAGTAGTTCTACTTCTAGCTCAAGTGACTCATCATCGTCTTCATCTTCTTCCAGTTCTGCTTCAAGTAGTAGCAGCGAAAGTCGCACAGAAGAACGAAATAATGCTCCCACTGAATCTTCATCAAGCAGTGCTCCGGCCAGTTCAAGTTCATCTGCACCTGCACAAAGCTCAAGTTCTAGCCCTGCGGCTGCCCCTGCTACGCAACCAAGCACAGCTAATCCCTAATAAGACCTTTTAAAAATTGAAGATAATAAAAAGGATTGCGGAATTTTTTCTCCGCAATCCTTTTTATTATCAACTTTTTTAAGAATGAATTGGATGTTTTCGTCGACCATTTTGAAGAATATAGACGGCAATAATTACTAAAATAATTCCTAAAATTTCTGCCCAATTTAAGTTCAATTTAAAGAAGATCACACTTAAAATCGAAGTTGTAATTGGTTGAACGGCATCCATGATACTAACTACATCAGATGGGGCATATCTAGTTGCATGAAGCAAAATTCCAAATGGTAAAATCGTTCCAAATAATACCACTGTCGCAACTGATGCTACTAACGTGGTAGTAATATGTGGCGGGTTAACCCAGAACGGCCGGTAGAGGTTAAATAGGATTCCGGCAATCATCGTCCCCCAACCGAGGACAACAATTGGCGGATTCTCATCAGCAGCACGTTGGGGAAGGACAACATAGAATGCAGCTGTAATCCCAGATCCCAAGCCCCAGAGAAGGGATACAAACGGTAAAGCTAATTGGGTAAAGTTACCACGCGTGATACATAATGCTACCCCAATCAAAGCAACAACAAATGCAATAATATCGCTCCTGAACGGACGACGATGCATAAAAACAATTCCACCTAACACAATAAAAAGTGGGGAAAGATATTGAAGAATTGTTGCTGCTGAGGCATTTCCTGTTTGAATAGCATAATAGAACGTAAGTAAGTTTGCCATCAACCCTAAAATAGCATAACTAATAACTGAAATAGCTGTTGCACGTGTTTTAAATACGTTAAAAATCTTTTTTCCATATAAAAATACACTGATTACTAATAAAATCACTCCTGCTGAAAAAGTCCGCATTGAAAGCATCCACGTAGCAGGAATTGCTAGGTTTTGTGAGATAAGTTGTAAAACGGTTCCCGATATTCCCCACATAGCAGAGGCAATCGCTGCCCATATAATTCCCTTCATTACTTGAGAAGAAGATTTTTCCATGTCAACCACCCTTTATTTAATTTTATTCGCCTAATTTATAAATCGGTATTTTAGGCTTTTTTAATGTCTTCTTTTCCGGCTTTTGTCCAGCCTCTTTTCGCTGTTCAAACCTCTTTTCGTGCTCATTGATATCTCTTTCAGTTCGTAAGCCCTGACGATCCCAGCTTTGTAGAATCCGATCCATGTACTGAAGATTTAGTGCACTATTCATTACTGCCTGCCGCAAAGCAAGCTTAATCATTACTGCCGAATAATTATCCTTATCCAACCAGTCATTAACAATTTGCAATTCCATTGATGAGAGGGGCCGGCCAAATTCGGCCTCTAGCTGATTAAATGTTTCAACCCGACTAATAGTATTTTCAACTCTAATTGCTTCCTCTTGGTCATTCTCATTGAGCAACGCTAATTTATTGATAAGGAGCGAAAAATCATATATTGCATCTTCTTTACCATCTTCCATTTTTCGCATCTTCTGCTCAACAAGATGGTTTGTCATCATTTGGTGAAGTTGTTCAAACACCTGTCGCTCTGTTGTTCCTAAGTTCTTTGCAATTGTGCGAACGTCTGGATTCATTATTCCTCGGTCCTGGTAAGATTTGAACTGAAGATATAAGACAAATTGAGAGGTTGTCATCCCCAATTCTTTATAATGATGTAGCAACAAATTACTTATATTGGTCTCTCCCGCCTGCAAGTAATGTTGTAAAAGGCTTGCATCTGTCATTTAATCAGCTCCTCTCTTAAAAAGTATTTTTGCAAAAGTAAAGAGACTGAGTAATCCCAGCCTCTATTAGTTTCAGCTTTTATTAAAGGTTATTAATATTTTGAACGTATTGTCCAGTCTTAAAATTAATCAGATCGTAGCAGAGATTTCCTTTTTGATTACGATATGTTACTTCCCAGACAATCTTATCATTAAATATCCCAGGAGCAACTTTTAAAATTTCACGCGGATTGCGATTTGATTTTGTCATCGCCCGTGCTCTTGCAGCAGTAATCCCACTCGATTGTTTTAGAACCCTGATCTTGCCACCATGTTGGGGAACCATAACCAAGATCGGTTGATTTTGCTGATTTTTGCCACTAATCGTATAGTAAGTATTCTCCCGATTATAAATATAAAATTGGTCAGGAGATTGGAGATGAGCATATTTTTCAGCAAGTGAAATTGTCTGTCGTCGCGCTGAATTTCGCGGCTGATTGCTAACTGCAAAAACACTCCACACTATTAACAAGATTAGTAAAATCGCAATCAAAAGGTTACGAATTGTCCGCATTGAGGAACCTCGACTCTGTTCACGCTGAACTTCACGTCGACTTTGCATATCTTTTCCCTCTTATCTCTTTAGTTTTTTAGATTCTTATATGACAATCGTTTTTGATTATACCAGAAATCGGTAATTAAAAGTTGATAAAGTTTAATTAACTTTGTCCTCTTTACCATTTTGTAAAAATTTCTGAGTAATTGAAATCAAGTCAGCAGTTTTTTTACTATTAACCGGTAAATCAGTGGGCAGACTACTCAAAATCGTCTTCCCGTACCGTCTTGTTTGTAGTCGTGGATCAAGAACTACTGCAATCCCATGATCATCTTCTGTCCGTAATAATCGTCCAATCCCCTGCCGTAATCGCATCGTTGCTTTTGGCAGTTCTGAATGATAAAACGGATTTTTCCCTTGTTGCTGAAGTAACTTATTATGAGCACGATTCATTATTTCATCAGGCGAATCAAACGGCAAGCGCGTAATAATTAAGAGTTCAAGAGCGGACTCTGGTAAGTCTATCCCTTCCCAAAAACTAGAAGCACCAAGAAGAATCGAATTTTTTCCACCACTAAACTGTTTTAAGATTTTATCACGATTACCCGTAATTCCTTGAGCTAAAATATCCCGCTGATCAAATAGATCCGTTTCGCGAAGTTGGCTATATACCTGCTCAATCATCACCAATGAGTTGAATAAAATCATTGTCTGATAATCAGCATTCTTCGTTAGTTGGTAAATCGTATCACTGAGATATTTAATGTAGTCACTGTTATTTTGCGCACTAGGTACTGGAGCATCTTCTGCAATCAATAATTTAGCATTCTGTTTGTAATTGTACGGGGATGCAAAGCGACGCGTTAAAGTATTATTGCGCTCTAAATCTAATTGGTGGTAAAGATACTGTGATCGTGGTGATGTAAACAATGTTGCCCCCACAAATAATGGTTGAGCAAAATATGGATAAACATTCTTTGTGAGGTAGTGTGTTGCTTCCAATAGTCCCCCACTAAGCTGTAAGGCACTTTGTTCACTTGATTGGCGAATAGTAATCCAAAAAGCAGTAGCCTCTCCCTGTTGTTGAAGCGTTTCGTTAAATTCATTTAGTGTCTGGTCGGCTTCAATTAATTTTGCAAGCTGACTCTGAAATTGACTCATGAGGTAACGATCACTTAATAACCATCGGTCTGCTTGACTACTAAACAGATGACTAAGAGCGGAAAAATGAAGTTGCACACTGCTCAATGCTTGCTCCAGCTTCATCATCACGGGTCCACTAATATCTAAGAGAGAGATCATCTGATCATTTTGCAGCGGTTGTTCAATTAATTCATTGTCGGGATTACTAGTAGCACTTGCCATATATTGACGGTAAAGGGCTTGCTGAAAAAGATCAACCGCCTCTTCTACGGCATTGAGGTCACCACGAAGCAATTCAACATTATAACTGCCTAGTGCCTGTTCAGCGAAAATATCGGTTAAGTTCCGGTCATTGCCATTATTAACTAACCCAGACATTATATGAACTGCTGTGCGTAATTTTTGAAAATTAAATGTTCGCCGTGACCGTTTTAAAATGCTTTCGCTTAAGTGCTGAGCTTCATCGATTACTAAATATGGACGACGAGTCCCATCCCCTAATTCCTGGGCATGAGCAACCAAGTACGCATGATTCGTAATAATAATATCAGCTTGATGAAGCCGCTTTTCCCGCCGAACAAGAAAATCATCATGGTAAAAGGCATTTGCTGGATTCAAGCTCCGAATACCCTGATGACGGATTTCAGTAAAGTACGGCGACTGCTGAGAATTTAAATTAAGTTCATCAAGGTCCCCGCTTTGCGTTGAAAGCAGCCATACTAATATTTTAGCTTTCAACAACTGAACAAGCTTCGAATCTTCAATCACGCTTAAGGAATGGACAAAACGTGCAACATCAATATAATGAGCATTTCCTTTGATAATCACACTATTCATCTTAAAAGGTAACACCTTATTTAACTGCGCGATTGATATATCAATAATTTGTTGCTGCAAGATATTGGTTGCTGTGCTAATAACAATCTTCTTATCAGGATATGCAACATAACTTAGTGGAAAGAGATAGCCCAATGTCTTCCCTACTCCAGTTCCCGCCTCGACAATCATATTTTTGGGTTCATCATGAGTATAATTGTTGTAAATGCTGTTCATCATTTTTGCTTGAACAGGCCGCAGTCTCAATATATCTCCGTATAGCTTTTCCTTTGCCTTTTTAGTTGAAGGATATTTATGCTTTTCCCGCTGTCCATTAGCAGTGATCGGCCGCGATTTATGAAGAACAATTCCGTGAGAGACATATAACTCTTCACTTAATGGCTGGGACGATTTACGTCGACGCTGCAATTCAGTATCAAAAACCCCGGCTGTTTGCTGAGGTAAGTTGAGCTTCAACTGAGTAATCTTTTCAAGCGTCAGCGTTGGTAATTCTTGAACTCGTTTTAACAAATCATTAAGTAGGTCTGCCGTTGCTTCAGCGTCTGATACTGCACTATGAGGGTGAGCATGCTCAATATGCAACGAACTAGTTAAATCTCGTAAACGAAAACTCTTTGCAGTAGGAAGAAGAATTTGACTAAGGGTTACAGTATCAATTGCCGGAATTGATAATGAAGGGTATCCAGCTCGCTCTAATTCTGCATTTAAGAAAGGAAAGTCAAAATTAACATTGTGAGCCACAAAGGTCGTTTCCGCCAACAAACTATAAATAGTCCCAGCAATATCCTCAAATAGCGGTGCTTTTCGCACATCTTTATCTTCAATTCCTGTTAATTGAACAATTGAACGAGGAATTTTCTCTCGCGGATTTATTTTTGTTTCAAAGTGATTTATGATTTCGCCATCTTGAACGAGAACACAACCGATTTGAATAATTCGATCTCCATGATTAACATTCGTTCCGGTCGTTTCTAAATCAACAACTGAGTAGATTGGCGCTCTCTTGTCACGCTTTTTTGTGCGCTGACTACTACGCTGTGTCACACTATCACCATATTTCTCCGAAGTTATTATATAAGTTACTAAATATTCTAAACTAAATGATACACCATTCTACTATAAATTTCTCATTTTTACACGAATCGGTCTTTCTTCATGCTAAAATGTTTAGATTTGGTAACATCCATAATCGTTTTTAGCTAGAATCACTGTTTTATGCTATGATTAAGTTTGAATTTTTATGTAGAAAGTAGGTTACGATGGTGAAACAACAAGGGATTGGTACTAGCCATGCGAAAATCATTTTAATGGGAGAACATAGCGTAGTATACGGTCAACCGGCAATAGCCTTACCATTGCCAAGCGTTCAATTATCAGTTACGCTCAGCAGTCGCCAAGATAACCAGCGAATTATTAAAAGCCGTTATTATCATGGTAGTCTAAAAAATTTACCTTCCTCCATGATTGGAATTAAAAAATTAATTGACGCTTTATCTGCAAGGTTTAACGACCAAGAAACTGGTTGGGACTTAAAAATCGAAAGTCAATTACCTGCTGAACGAGGAATGGGGTCGTCTGCTGCCAGTGCGATTGCAATTATTCGAGCATTCTTTGATTATTATGATGAACCACTCGATCGAACATTATTGCTTCAACTTGCAGATGTTGAAGAACAAATTACACATCGTAGTCCATCCGGTTTAGACGCTGCTACTGTCAGTTCAGATAAACCGCTTTTTTATGTTAAGGGGCGGATTGGGGTACCAATTGAAATGAGCCTTGATGCTTCTTTAGTAATTGCTGATACCGGAAAAAAAGGTGCTACTAAGGAAGCTATTTTGGCAGTTAAAGATGAACTGAAAAATAGCAACGAAAAAGCTGAAGGACGCATTAAGCATCTCGGTGAATTAGTAAACCAAACAAAAAACTATCTTGCGCAAAATGACATTGTAAAATTAGGCGATGCTCTTAACTTTGCGCAAACTGATTTAACTGCTCTTAATGTGTCAGACCCATCATTAGATCACCTTATTCATGTTGCACGTGACAATGGTGCTCTTGGTGCAAAATTAACTGGTGGCGGTCGCGGTGGTTGCATGATTGCCTTAATGCAAACAGCTATGGGTGCTCGCCGCCTTGCAAGTATCCTAAAAGATAACGGGGCACATGATATTTGGCTTCAACCACTTGATAAGCGAGGGAATAACTAATGGCAACTGCAAAAGCACATACTAATATTGCGCTTGTTAAATATTGGGGAAAGAAGGATCAAGAATTAATCATTCCACAAACTGACAGTCTCTCCCTTACACTTAATGAGTTTTACACTACTACTACCGTGAATTTTGATAATCACCTTGCTTCAGACTTAGTTGCCATCGATCAACAAACACTTAGTAAGAAAGAGGCAAAAAAAGTAGTTCATGTTCTAAATATTGTTCGGCAACTAAGCGGAATAAAATCTTTTGCACGCGTAGAGTCAATTAATCATGTTCCAACTGCAGCTGGCCTTGCTTCCTCTGCTTCCGCATTTGCTGCCTTAGCAGGCGCGGCCAGTACCGCGGCCGGATTAAATCTCTCAAAACGTGATCTATCACGGCTTGCCCGGCGCGGATCCGGTTCGGCAACTAGATCTATTTATGGCGGACTGGTTGAATGGCAAAAAGGAACTGATGATGTCTCCTCGTTTGCACAACCGGTTTTAGAAAATGTTGATTTTCCAATCGAAATGTTAGCAGTCTTAGTTGATACAAAAAAGAAAAAAATTTCCAGTCGATCTGGAATGCAATCTAGTGTTGACACTTCACCCTACTATGATGCTTGGCGCCAAGTGGTAGCGGATGATATGGTTGCCATAAAGAAAGCTATCAAAGCAAAAGATATTGACCAAATCGGCCATATTGCTGAAGAAAATGCCCTTCGTATGCACGCACTTACCTTTTCGGCTGATCCCGGTTTTACCTACTTTAATGTTGAAACGCTAACCATCATTAAAGCAGTGGAAGACTTGCGCAGTCAAGGAGTAAACTGCTATTATACGATGGATGCTGGTCCGAACGTCAAAGTGATTTACAACCGAGAAAATCGGAGCAAAATTGTTGAAAAATTAAGCAATATTGTTGGCCCAGAACGGTTGGTGGTTTCACAACCGGGACCTGGAATAAAGATTTGGAATGAATAAAATTTAATGATAAGGGGACTTTAAATTTTGATTACTGAAAAAGCTCCCGGTAAATTGTATATTGCCGGTGAATATGCTGTTGTTGAAAATGGTTATCCTGCAATTTTAGTTGCATTGGATCAGTTTGTTACCTGTACAATTGAGGAAAGCGCTCAAGAAGTTGGCCAAATTATTAGTCGCCAATATAATAACGATCAACTATCCTGGCGGCGTTTAGGAGATCAAATGGTAGTTGACAAACGTGACAATCCTTTTTCTTACATTCTTTCTGCTATTAGAGTTACAGAAGAATATGCTCGTACTTTTAGTCGCGACTTACGGATATTTAATATCCATATTGACAGTCAATTAGACAGTGCTAATGGTCGAAAATATGGGCTTGGTTCCTCTGCTGCTGTTACTGTAGCAACTGTTAAGGCCCTTTGTCGGTTCTATAATTTGCCCGTTAACAAGGACCAAATCTTTAAATTAGCTGCAATCGCCCATTTTGAAGTTCAAGGAAACGGTTCGTTGGGGGATGTTGCCGCTTCTGTATACGGCGGTTGGATTTCCTACCATTCATTTGATCGGCAGTGGCTTGCCCAACAGCGTAAGTATCTTGACTTAAAGACGATTATTGATTTACCTTGGCCTGATCTTAATATTGAGTCTCTAACTGCTCCCAAAAACCTAGAACTTTTAATTGGCTGGACTGGTAAACCAGCATCAACCTCCCAACTTGTTGATAAAATTTCCCTTTTTAAAGCACGGCGGCAAACTGAATATCATCATTTTCTTGAAAAAAGTAAATCATGTATTCAACGAATGGTTGATGGATTTCACCGTCAAGATCTTGAAGCGATTAAAAATGAAATTCGTTATAACCGGGACCTCTTAAAACAACTTGGCACTAATTCGGGAGTAAACATCGAAACCGAATCACTATCTAAGCTTTGTCAAATTGCCGAATCTTTTGGTGGTGCTGCTAAGACATCTGGTGCTGGTGGCGGTGATTGTGGGATCGTCGCTATTGATAGCAACTCTAACTTTGGGAATGTTCTAAAGAGCTGGGCCAGAAATCATATCGAACAACTTCCTTTATCCGTACACTTTCTCGATAACGCAAAAAGCTTCAAAAAATCTGTTAAGCACCATCTTTCTTCCATCCACAAGTAGATCAAAGGAGGCTCCATGATGGAATCACGTCACGCCCAACGAAAAAACGAACACCTTTCATTAGCTGCTAAATATTATGACCAGGTTCATCAACACCATTATTTTGATCAAGTGCGTCTAATTCATGATAGCTTACCTGAAATGACGACAGATGATGTTGATTTGCATGTCCAGTTAGCTGATAATTTAGAAATTGAATGTCCTTTTTATATTGAGGCAATGACTGGCGGAAGTGATCAAGCCCTTAAAATCAACCAACAACTTGCTCAATTAGCTCATAAACACCATTTGGCAATGGCAACTGGATCTCTCAGCATTATTTCAAAAGACCCCCAATCCTTTTCGTCTTTTGAAATAATTCGCGAAGAAAATCCAAATGGCATTATTTTTGCAAATTTAAGTGCAAATGCCAGTCTTGACCAAGCGATAAATGCTATTTCCCTTCTGAAAGCAAATGCCCTTGAACTGCATATCAATGCGGCCCAAGAATTAATTATGCCTGAAGGTGATCGTGATTTTAATTGGTTAGATAATATCCAGTATCTTGTCAGTGAACTGGAAATCCCAGTTATTGTAAAAGAGGTTGGCTTTGGAATGAGCAAAACGACGATTGCCAAACTGCAAACCCATGATGTTCACCTCATCAATGTTAGTGGACGTGGCGGGACAAACTTTGCAGCTATTGAGAATCGGCGTAATCATGATATTAATTTTGAGAGTTTATTGGACTGGGGACAAACAACTCCCGAATCACTATTGGAAGCTCATTCAATTCGGCGAGGTAAAACTGAAATTATTGCCTCTGGCGGAATTACTTCTCCCCTCGATGTTATCAAGGCTGGTGTATTAGGAGCCCGGGCAGTTGGTGTTGCTGGTTACTTCCTCAACATTCTCCAAAACGAAGGTTATGAAGCATTAGACCAAACGCTCGGTGAATGGCAAGTGATTGTCAAACGCTTGCTCGCGCTCCTTGGTTGCTCATCATTTACCGAGCTTTCACGTGTTGAATACGTTTTAGGAACCGACTTGCTATCATATGCTCGTCAGCGTCACTTACGCTAACCTAAATAATTGAAATTCTTATTAAGATTGATACAATTGGTTTAATGTTTAAAGGCTTGGATGGTGATTGAAATGAATAAAATTAATTGGGGCAAATCAATTACAGTCGGTATAACCGCTGGGCTTGTTGCTGGGCTTGTTAAACTTGGTTGGGAAAATATTCTCCCACCACGGACACCAGAGCGAGATCAAACAAACCCACCACAAAAACTGCTTGAACAATTTGGCGTTCCAGCGCAACTTACACATGCTACTTATACCTATTCCGGTCAACAGTTGCCATGGGTAAGTTATGTTGTTCACTTTAGTTTCTCAGCTGGTTTTGGAGTTCTCTATAGTATCGGCGGACAGTTGGCACCTTGGATCAAAAAAGGTGATGGAGTACCATTCGGGATTGCCGTTTGGGATTTCTTCCATCTCAAGTTAATGCCATTAATGGGAACAGTACCTGCTGCAAAAGATCAACCACTTGAAGAACATGTTTCTGAATTTTTAGGACATGCAATCTGGATGTGGACGATTGATGCATTAATAAAGAGTAAAAAATAATAAAAATCCGAGAAAATTTTCTCGGATTTTTATTATTTTAAACTATTCGCCTTTAAAGTAATGCACCTCGGAAATGAAGTCCCCCGTATGAGTCGGGTCATGGAACAAACCGACATTCATCAATTCATCCCCACCATAAGTCTTATCAGTCATCTCATCATGATAATCAATTGTTGGATCAAGTCCCGCCATCTTGGTATTATTAATTTCAAAACGGTTAGTATGCAACTGCTTAAACATAAATAGCAGTGCTTCTGACTTATCAGGACTGACAAATTCCCAAGCGACCGTATTGCTATCAAAAGGACTTTCTAAGCGAATAAAGTCACCATATTGAATTAAGTGGCGGTGAGCCTTGTAAAACTTGATCTGTTCCTTTACCATTTGCCGATCCTCTTCAGTCAAATCTGCTAAGTCAAGTTCATAGCCAAAGACCCCACTCATGGCAACATCGCCCCGCATCTTAAAACTAGTAGAACGGCCAGTTTGTTGGTTAGGTGAAACTGATACGTGAGCAGTCATAGATGAGATTGGATAAGTTAAAGATGTTCCGTATTGGATCTTTAACCGTTCGACCGCGTCTGTATCATCTGATGGCCAACTTTGCGGCATGTAGTAAAGAATACCAGCATCGAAGCGACCACCACCGCCAGAGCAGCCTTCAAACAAGATATTAGGATAACGGGTAACTAACCGCTCCATTAAGTCATATAAACCTAAAACATAACGGTGGCTAACTTCTCCTTGATGTTCTGCATCCGCTGCGCTAGAGAAGACCTCAGTAAGGTTACGGTTGAAGTCCCATTTAATATAGTCAAGCGGCACCTGATCTAAAATTAAGCACATTTGATTGTAGATATTATCAACGACTTCTTTACGGCTAAAGTCTAGTACTAATTGATTACGAGAAAGTGTCATGCCACGGTTCGGTTCATGTAAGGCATAGTCTGGATGTTCCTTATATAACTTAGAATCGACTGAAATCATTTCTGGCTCAAACCAGAGGCCGAATTTCATGCCATGCTCGTGGGTCCGGTCTGCTACCCGCTTCAATCCACCAGTAAGCTTGTCCTGGTTAACAAACCAATCACCAAGCGATGAATTATCATCATTCCGGTGGCCAAACCAGCCGTCATCAAGAACAAACATTTCAATTCCCAATGGCTTTGCTTCATCAATAATTTGGTCTAACTTCTTATCATCAAAGTCAAAGAAGGTCGCTTCCCAATTATTAATAACAATTGGTCGGTCTGCATATTGATACTTACCGCGAGCAACCCGGTCCCGTAATAACTTATGGAATACTTGTGACATCCCATTTAGGCCCTGTTGACTAAAGCCCATGATTGCTTCCGGTGTCTGAAAATCTTTTCCCGATTCAAGAACCCATTCAAAGTTATAATCATTAATTCCAGTTATTAAGCGAATCTGGTCGATCTGATCTTTTTCCAAGGTAAACTGGTGATTACCTGAGTAGACAAGGAGCACTCCCAAAGCATTTCCCTGAAATTCATCGGTGTTCTTGTCAACCAAGGCCACAAACGGATTCATATGATGAGAACTAGAATTTCGGCGGCTAGAAAATTCTGTTATTCCCCGACGTAATTCTTGCCGTTCAGGTTGTCGTTCAAGAGCATATTGTCCTGGAACGGAGATAACATCATAATCATGTTTAGTTAAATCCAGTTGCATTGAGGCAATCTTTTCAATTCGTAATTCTTGATTGCTTGTGTTTACTAACCGCGCATTCCTTGTAATAACCGGCCGTTCGTTATAGATAGTGTACGAAAGAATAAGTTGTGCACCGATTGTTTCATCAACCAAAGTAACTTCCAACGTTTCTGCTTCTTTATCACTTTTAACATAAGATGCAGGTAACCCAGCTAGTTTCGGCTTCCCCGGTAAAATCTTATAAGACTTGTAACGGAAATCAGTCAGTCGTGAACCATTTTCTGTTTTGATAATAATTGCAGGCACACGATAATCTCCGGTATTGTTTCCCGAATACTCCTGCAATAAATCATCCTTCGAATAAGTCCGGTCCATCGATCCAGGAAGATTTCCTGAAAATCCACGATCAACTCGTGGATAGTGGCGTTCACCATGGTAATTACGAATTGCCGGTCCAAAATAAAGGTGACTGAGGATATTTCCCTCTTCTACTGAAAATAAATAGGAAATTTCTTTATTCTTTAAGTGAAAAACGCGTTGCTGTTCATCAAATGTAATCATTCGTTGTGGCCCCTTTCTTGAAATCGATTCCATAATAAACGTTTAGTTATTTTTCGTCAAGCGCTTCCATTGTTGATGTAACAATAATTAACCGTCATCATTGACTACTAAACGTTTACTAAAAATATGTTATGCTAGAAATTGATTAAAAGGAGGGTTTCCTATGATTGGTATCAGAAAAATAGCACGTGAGGCTGGTGTATCTCCTGCCAGCGTTTCACGTGTCTTAAGCAATGATTCATCTTTTTCAGTAAGTGAACAAACAAGAGCACGAATTAAAAAAGTAGCAGCAAAGTATAATTACCATCCCCATCTAAACAGGTCCGTCACTCCGCCGCTAGCTCCTCGTTCAATCCTAGTACTCACCACTCATTCCCTTGAGACAGAAGCTCATGACCCTTATTTCATTCAAGTTCATGATGGAATTATTCAGGAAGCTTCCAAGCAAAATATTCAGATCAAAGGTTTTATTCGTTTTCCCAATAAAGCATTTCAATTTACTGACGCTCAAAAATATGATGGCGTAATCGTCGCCGGAGTTTTTACGCAAGAATTCTACGCTAATTTAGCTAAAAATAATCCCCATATCGTTTTAATTGACGACTATCGCTACCTACCCGTTTACGATATTATCCGTAATTCGTATTTTGAAGCTACTCAAATCGTTCTTGATCAGCTACTAGAAAATGGCCTTAATAAAATCGCCTTTATCGGTGGAAATATTCATCCCATGAATAATAATGGCAAAACGACAGACTCGTATCAAGATATTCGAGCTAAAGCCTATTTGATGTGGACAAAACTTCATAATATTTCTCCATTGATTGCCCTGAATGGGTGGACTCCTAAAGATGGCTTTGATAGCATGAATACTCTTTTGAAAGATAATTTTCAGGCCGCCTTAATAGCTAGTGACCAACTAACTATCGGTGCATATCGAGCCCTGAAGCAACACCAGCTTAAAGTTCCCCAAGACCTTCAAATTATTAGCTATAATGATTCGGATATTGCTGAATATTTAGTTCCGTCCCTTTCATCGATCAATCCAGCAAGTCTTTCAATGGGGAAAATAGCAGTTCAAAGATTAGTTAACCGTCTGAATAATCCGAATGATATCCCTATCCATATTAATTTGCCCGCCAAAGCCACTTGGCGCGAAAGTTCCGAAATTAATTTGAATTAGTGAAACGTTTTATAAGTAAAAAGAGAGTAATTGTGCTTGTGATACCGTTTTCTAAGGTTTATACTCAAACATGGTTATCAGATTGATAAACGTTCACTTTAATTAAATGAGGTTTTTAATTATGTTATTAGGAAGTATTGAAGCTGGCGGTACTAAGTTTGTCTGTGCTGTCGGTGACGAAAATTTTAATGAAATTGATAAAAAAGTCATCCCTACAACTACCCCCAAAGAAACTTTAGGGGCTTCAATTGAATTTTTTAAGCAGTACCCTGAACTAGCTGCACTTTCAATTGCTAGTTTTGGGCCAATTGATACTAATCCGGCTAGTGAAAAGTATGGTTACATTACTGATACTCCTAAAGTTAAATGGCAAAATTGCAATTTTGTCGGTACAATGACTGACGCCCTCAATATTCCCGTCTACTGGACAACAGACGTTAATGGTTCGGTTTACGGTGAATATGTCAATTTAAAAGATAAGTATAATAATCCGGCCTTGGTTTACTATACCCTTGGAACTGGCGTGGGTGCTGGTGCAATTCAAGATGGTCGTTTTATTGGTGGAATTAGTACCCCTGAAATGGGCCACGTTCGTTTACAACGACACCCAGCTGATCTGAACTTTACTGGTATCTGTCCTTACCACCACGATTGCTTAGAGGGATTGGTAGCTGGGCCAACTTTCAAGGCGCGGCTCGGTATTAGTGGCGAAGATGTTCCTGATAATCATCCTGTTTGGGATATCATGGCATATTACGTTGCACAAGCTGCCGTTCAGGTCACTGCCATTTTACGACCACAAAAAATTATTTTCGGTGGAAGCGTTTCGCGCCCAGCCTTTCTTGAACGGGTTCGGAAGCAATTTGCAATGTTATGGAACGATTATCTTCCGGTTGGATCGCTTGATGAATACATTGTTAATCCTTCCATTCCAGGAAATGGCTCTGCTACTCTCGGTAACTTTGCATTGGCTAAGCACCTAATCGAAACAAATAAATAACCGTCGTTGGTCACTATAATGCAAAAATGACTAAGACTGAGGAAAATATTGCTCCTCAATCTTAGTCATTTTTATTTATTTCCAAAGATAGTTCAATAGACCCGCTTTAGTCATTCCATTTGCTGTCGTTTCACGCAAAACTGATGCTGAATTAATTAAAGCCTCTTGTTCACGCGAATCTAATGGTAATTCTACTACCCTTTGAATACCGTCTTTATCAATTACAGCCGGTGTCCCGAGGTAAATATCCTTTTCTCCATATTCACCATCTAAATATGCACTTACGGGTAATACTGTATTTTGGTCATACAAAATTGCTTTTGTTATTCTTGCCAAAGCAGTCGCTACTCCATAGTATGTTGCGCCTTTCCGGTTAATAATCTCATAAGCCTTATTACGTACTTGTTCTTCTAGTTTTAACAATTCTTGCTTTGTTAGCCCATTAGCTAAAACATAATCCATTAAAGGCGTTCCACCGATTGTCCCACAAGAATAAGCAGCAAATTCTGAATCCCCATGCTCCGCTAACATATCAACATGAACATCTCGGGGATCAATAGCTAACTTTTTACCAATCGCTACTCTTAAGCGTGCTGAATCAAGAGAAGTTCCCGATCCAATAACTTTATGTGCTGGAAAGCCAGAAATTTTTTGAACAGCATATGTCAAGATATCGACTGGGTTGGCAGCAATTAAGAAAATTCCATTAAAACCGGTATTAACTACTTCTTGAACGATTTCCTTCATAATCTTTAAGTTACGTTCAACTAATTTAAGCCGTGTTTCACCTGGCTTTTGCGCAGCACCTGCACAAATAGTAACAATATCAGCGTCTTTACAATCTTGATAGCTACCAGCCTTAACCTTTACTGGGGCAGTAAATGGCGTTGCGTCTTCCAAATCCAGTGCATCCCCAACGCTTCGCTCATTACTCTTATTTATAATAACTAATTCCTCAGCTAAACCTTGCTGGATCACGCTAAAAGCATAAGCGGACCCCACAACTCCATCACCAATTAAAACAACCTTTTGATGTTCTTCTGTCGCCATACTTCTTTTTCTCTCCCTAATTAAAATTTACATAAAAAGATGAGCATAAATAGGAACCAAAATGTCCATTGCTAACGAAACGATAACAACTGCCACTGCGGCCATTGCTCCTTGAATTGAACCTAGTTGAACCGCCTTAGCAGATCCAACAGTGTGACCAGCGGATCCAAGACCAAGACCAGTCCCAACCTTTGAGATTTTCTTTAACCTAAAGACCTTAATCAGGAATTCGGCAAGGGCATAAATAATAACTGCATTTAAGATACATGCCATCGCTGTTACCGCGGGATCACCACCGATTCCCTTTGCAATTGGCATCGCAACAGCGGTAGTAGCTGCTTGAGGAAGCATAGCGGCGGTTGAAACACGGGAAAGAGCAAATAATTTAGCTGTTCCTTGAATCAAAAATAATGAAATGAATCCACCTACAAATAATGTGAGAATTACATCGACCCAATATTTCTTAAAAACATCATTCCGGCGATAAAGCGGAATCGCAAATGCCATTGTTGCTGGGTTCAAGAACCAAAAAATCAAATTTCCGCCTGGCTGGTAAAATTTTTTATAAACTATTGCGGTCGTTGAATTAGCGACCTTGGCCCAGATTGCCAAAATTACAATTCCTAATACCATCCCTACTAACAATGGGGTGAAGAGGAAGAAGCCATTACTAATTTTGAAAAGCCACATCCCAATTAAATAGACCAGCAACGAAATAAATACCCCGGTAAAAGGTAACGCCAGATTTGTAATAAATACATTAGTCATTATCAGTTTCCCCCTTGTTAGTCTTGAACAATTTATGATGTAACCCAATAAAGAATGCTCCAACATAAGCAATTACTGCTAATAAAATAATTGTCGAAATAATAATAACAATTACATCTTGTAGCCCTTCTTTTTTCATTAAACCAAGGCTCCCAGCAAGCTGAATTCCTGATGGGACAAACAGAAAGGCGATTAAACTAATCATGAAATCTCCGAACTTTTCAACTTGTTCCAACTTAACAATATGGCAAGCTAATAAAATATATAATAAAATCATTCCAATTAATGGGGTAGGAACAACGAAACTCTTAGGAAAAAGATTAGAGATTAATTGTGATACGAATAAAATTGCAGCAAAGATTCCCATTTGAACTAAAATGGGCGCTTCCTTCTTCTTTTCTTCTTTCTTCATAATAATCCTCCTAAACATGATAAATATGTTTAAGCATTAACGTTAATACCATTTATCACAATCTATTTTACTAATTTTTCTTAATTTGTATTCGTTTTCACTATTAAATAACCTAAATTTGCGTTAAAATGCCCTCCAGTTAGCTTAAAATGCCTTACGCAAAAAAGGATTGGTGAAAAGATAAACAATTCACTAATCCTTTTTATAAACCTAATGCTTTTTTGGTTGTGTTAACATATGATCGACTTACTGGTAATTTACTACCATCGATTAATGTCAGCTCATAAGTATGATTGAAACTAGGCTGAAGCTCTGTTACGCCATTCAAATTAACAATAAAACTACGATGGATCTGTAAAAATTCTGGAGATTTTAATTGGTCATAAATATTAGTGAGCGTCTGTCGACTAATGATTTTATGCTTATTAAAAGTCCAGATATAAACAAATCCTTGTTGTGCCTGTACGTAAAGTATTTGTTTTTTCTGTAAAATGATCGTTCGCTCGTCGTTTTGAATCGAAATTCGAGGATTCTGCCTTAATTCCATCTTGGTTTTGGCAGCGACATCATCTGGCGGAATTAATTTGGCGACACGCATAATTGCTTCGTTGACCCTTTTAGCAGAAAATGGCTTCAAAATATAGTCAACTGCATCTGCTTCAAAGGCATCTAACGCATAGGAATCATAAGCAGTCGCAAAGACAATATGAGGACTATCAGCAAATGATTTTATTTTTTCAGCTAACGCCATTCCATTTCCATCAGATAACTTTATATCTAAGAAAACCATATCTGGGTGTTCATGTTTTACTTGTTCCTCTGCCATAAAAATGCCATCTGCTTCAAGTATTTCTGTAACTTCACTATTTCCCTGAATTAAGTAATGAAGTTCTTCACGAGCAAGCGGTTCATCATCAACGATTAAGACTTTCATTGTCTGCACCTTCCTTAGTGTGATATGGTAAAGAAATTTTGATCTTTGTTCCTTTATTACTACTTGTAATTTGAAGGGCACTATGCTGATCATATAGACCAATTAAGCGCTGATTCAAATTATATAGCGCATTTCCACTCCCCTTTGAAGATGTCAATGGTTCTTTTCCAAGTTTAGGAAGAAGTTCCGGTGCAATCCCTTCCCCATTATCAGCCACTTGAATTTCCAACCGTGCTTCCAGCTGCTTTATTGTTATCTGAACATTATTATGGTCTTTACGTGCTCCGAAAGCATGTTTAAGCGCATTTTCAACTAATACTTGAATTGTAAATGGCGGCAGGTAAACATCATTTTCGACTTGTTGATCAAAGGTGATGTTATATTTATGTGGAAATCTAGTTTGTTCCAGTTCAAGGTATGCATCGACTTGCGTTCGCTCTTGTCCTAAAGTAATTTCGGTCTCCCGGGCCCCAATTAAGTTAGCCCGGAAATAATTACTAAGTTGAAGGAGAAGTTCACGCGCTTTTTCTTGATCCCGGCGTAAAATTGCACTAATTGTATTAATAGCATTAAAAAAGAAATGCGGATTTATTTGGGCTTGTAAAGCTTTTATCTTAGCATCTCGAACTAATTGCGCCTGTACTTCTGCTTCACCCAATGCAATTTGGTTCGCAAAAATCTCACACAGACCGATTGCTAGCTGAATTTCAACCGGTGTTAAATGCCATTGATCAGTATAGTACATTTTTAATGTTCCGATAACTTCATTCCCAATTCGCAGAGGGGCAACAATCGCTGCTTCTAGAGGACAATTGGGATCGATACAACCAATCATTTTACTGTTATTTGCGACCTTTATTTGGCCCGTTTTGATCACATTACTAGATAAAGAAGTTTCTAGTCTATTTCCTGGGATATGATGATCATCACCAGCTCCAATATGTGCAAGTATTCTTTGTCTGTCAGTGATACTCACTGCATCAAAATTAGTATATTTTTTAATAATTTTGACTACTTGTTGTGCTGAGCTTTTATTTAATCCTTGACGAAAATAAGGCAAGGTTTCATTTGTTAATTGCAAGACAGAATGAGTTTGCATAGCGCGCAGTTCTTCCTCTTGGTGAAGGTACATTGAAATGATTGATAAGAAAATCGATGTCCCCAGCGAATTAACCAAGATCATTGGCAGGGCAATATATTTAACTAAAACCCATCCCGTGGGACTGAACAGTAAGATAAAAAGCATTTGAATACTTTCCATCAAAATCCCTACAATAAAACCATGCCACGGCGTCATTACCTTAAAATAACTTTTTCGATCATGATACAAAAAACCAGAAAGCGCACCAATCAAAACTGAACTAGGCACATAAAACCAACCTTGCAGGGGCGCACCTTGAATAATCCGATGAACCCCTGCTACTAACCCTACTAGACTACCAACCCATGGCCCACCGATAATTCCAGCAACTGAAACAGCTAAAATTCGGGCATTGACAATCGAGTCATTTGTTGAAATGGCCGTAAGAATAATTTTGTTATGCAACTGGTTATTCGCATCGATCTCTATTCCAGTCATATTAGCCATAATAGCAAAAATAGAAAAAAGAATCGTTAGCTGAATTTTGGCACTAATGGTTTGATTAAATAACAGGCGGCGAAATAGGGGTACACTAACTAGCAAAAACGCTAGAATAATAATTAAACCAACGCGCTCAGCCATTAAAATTGTTAAATATATCATTTATCCTTGTGTCCCTGTATTTATTACTGGTTGCGTTCCCCGTTCACTAATAATTGCTACCATAATATTATTGATGATTTGCAAACGTTGCTCATCTGTTAAATCAAGGTTAGCTTCCTTGCTTAGTCGTTCAATTGCTTCTTCAGTAATTGAAACAGCTCCTTCAACGATTATCTTTCGCGCTGACAGGATTGCCGATGACTGTTGCTTTTGCAGCATGGCACTCGCTATTTCAGTTGCGTAGGCTAAGTGGGTTAACCGTGTTTCAATAACTTTGACCCCCGCTACATTTAACCGTTCTTGCAGTTCAGCAGTTAAACGTTCTGATACTTCGGTTGGATTCCCGCGAAGGGTAATTGCATCTTGATCTTCAAAACTATCATATGGATATTCACTAGCAACATGACGAACCGCAGACTCACTTTGAATTTGAACAAATTGCTCATAATCATCAACCGAAAAGAGCGCTTTTGCGGTATCGACAACTTTATAGACAATTACGGCCGCAATTTCGACTGGATTACCTTTTGAATCATTGACCTTTAAAATCTGACTATTAAAATTGCAGACACGAAGAGAAACAGTCTCCTTATTTGTAAATGGTACCGTCATAAATAAACCCGCATCACGAATAGTCCCGATATAATTACCAAAAAAAGTTAAAACTTTGGCTTCATTTGGCTGAATAATTGTCAATGATGTACTAAAAAGAATCACAATTAAGAATAAAATAATGCCAATTGTCAAAACCACTGGAAAATTACCCGTAAAACCAACAAATATCAGCCACAAACTAATCAAACCGATAATTATCGCTCCGAGTAAACCGAGGTAGCCGTTAACGTGAAAGGCTGCTTTTTCCTTCATCTCGATAATCCTCCTAATTTAAAAACGTAACCCCTTGGGATAAAAGTTTTTGATTGTTTTGCCTACTAACTTTCCAAAACCAGTAGGATGCTCATCACATACTAATAAGTACCAACCATTCGGAAGGTCAGCATCAATATTGATTACATCCCCATGGACATATTGGTGCCACTGTTCCTGGCTTAGTTCAATAACCCGGTTTGCCTCCTGTGGTAAGCTGGCAAGCGCCCATGCCAACGCTGGTTCAAATCGATTTTTCTTAAAAGTGCCGAGGTGAAGTCCAGGCCGAAGGACATTTAGTCCCTCGATCTTGGCCTCTTCTAATGGCAAATCATAGAGCTGGTCACCAAATAAAATCAATTGGTGTGGTTGATAGTCTGGGAAGACGCCTGTAACAAACTGGTTAAAGAGTTTGACCTGTTCTTTGTCCGGTTTAACAATCGATTGCTTTTTCCGCTTATTCTTCTTTTTGCGCTTTTTATCAGTTGACTCTGGCTCACCATTTACTAACTTAGCAATGAAATGCCCCTCCCCCTTAAGATGGTGCGGAAATAGGCGAACTGTCTTTTTCAATTCTTCATTGCCATCAGCCCATTCCGGACGGCCATCATCCATTCCGGCTGCCTTTTTGATTGGGATAAGCTTCAAGTCTGGATAGCTATTGAGCAGCCATGAGATATTTTGTTCATCCTCTTCTGGCGCAAAAGTACAGGTCGAATATACTAATGTTCCTCCTGGCTTTAGCATTTTCATTGCGGATGCGAGGATCTTTTGCTGGCGGTTAGCACACTCAGCAGGGTATTCTGGTGACCAATATTCAATTCCGGCAGGCTCTTTTCTAAACATTCCTTCTCCAGAACAAGGCGCGTCAACAAGAATCCGGTCAAAATATTGAGGAAATTGTTTTTCTAAATCTGCGGGACTCTCACTAGTAACAACTGCATTTTTTGCTCCCCATCGTTCCAGGTTTTCAGCCAAAATTTTCGCCCGTTTAGGGAAAATTTCATTAGCAACTAGTAATCCCTGGTTATTCATTTTAGCAACCAGATGCGTTGTTTTGCCTCCCGGAGCTGCACACAAGTCTAGCACTCGTTCTCCAGCTTGTGGATTAACCACTTCTCCTACAAACATTGCTGACGGCTCTTGACTATATACCCATCCAGTAACATGGTCTAACGATTTTCCATTCACTTGACCATAATATCCTGTCGGCACATACGGTACTTTCCCCGTGGCTTTTTCAATTGTTGCAACCGGCTGTCCGTTCTTTAATGGATTCTCGCGAAAACCACTATAACTTGACTGGGCAAGTGCTGATAAAAACTCATCGGCCTCTGCTCCCATTAGTTTTTTGTATTTCGTGACAAATTCATTTGGTAATTGCACGTTATTTTTCGCTCCTCTTTATCGTAATATCTTTATTGTAACGTATTTTTTAGTCTTTTTAAGTCAAAATACTTGGCAAAAGGTTAAGTTTTTGTTTACAATATTATAATTGAATTTTTTATGGAAAGAGAAGTGAGATGGTAATGGATCAACACTTGATTGCGCTTGATCTTGATGGCACAACATTAAATAATCAATCAAAATTAACAAATGAGACAATTACAACTTTACGTGCCCTTGCCCGAGACGGACATATTGTCAGTATCATTACTGGGCGCCCTTACCGGATTGCCAAACATATTTACGATGAAATTGGGATCAAGACCCCGATGGTAAACTTTAATGGGGCCTTGACACATATACCTCATGAGCACTGGGATAAAGAATACGATGTTGAATTAACACGAGAGTTAGCCCTCGATCTCCTAGCCCATCGGAAAGAACTAGGAATTAAAACAATTACCGTTGAAAATAAACATCATGTATGGGCTAATCAAGCTAGTAATGATTTACCTGAATTCTTACCAAACAAATTGCGCGATGATCAAATCCTAACCGCGACTAACTTAACAGGCAATCCAATCGCAATGACAATCCAATATGAACCAGAACACCAAGAAGAAATCATTAAGGCAGTTAATGAAAAATACGGCGATTTCGTTGAACCACGAGTATGGGGGGGCTCTTATAACATCTTAGAACTGATCCATCGTGGCACTCATAAAGAATCAGGGATGTTTTATATCGCTAAGCAGTACCAAATTGACCGGCAAAATATTATTGCGTTTGGTGACGAACATAATGATTTGGAAATGCTTGATGCAGCGGGCCGTGGTGTTGCAATGTATAATGCGATTCCCGAGTTGAAGAGTATTGCTAATGATGTGACCACAATTGATAACGAACATAACGGGCTTGCAAAATACTTGCGGGATTATTTTAAGGTTACAATATAAAAAGCTAGGGAGAGATAGTTTAAAACTACCAATTCCTAGCTTTTTACATAGTTATTCCTAGTCAACTAGTTTGCCAACAACAGGGATACCTTCAAGAACTGATTCCAGATGGATAGAACGAGGCATTACTGAAGTCAAGTCACGACCAGCAAGGTTTCCATGGTGTTTACCATCCTTCCATTGCGGAACGTTAGAGACATCGTAAACAACACCTTTAACGGCAACGTATGCGGGATGTCCATTTCGACCATCGAACTCAGCGAGCTCGGTTGTTGTAAATGTTTTTTCTGCCATCAATGCTTCACCTTTCTCTGATTCAAGAATAGCTAATAATTACATTCTAGATCAAACAATCCGTAAATGCATTAATTATTAGATGATTATTATTTTTTCTTCAAACTACTTAATAAAGTTATTAAAATCGGCTTTTTGTTTGCCCAATTTACTTTTTCACTCTTTTCATAAAATAATTTATAGATAAAAAGATAATCTTTATTACATTAGCACAAAAAATTGGTATAATAAAAGGCGAAGGTGATTCTGCAATCACTTTCGCCAACATACTTCTACTGTGGACCATTGATGTTGTCATGTCATCAATGATCCTCTTTTATTTTACAGCATTAGTTTTATTCTGCAATAAATTTTCACAATTATTCCAGCCGTTTATTGAAACTATTTCAGCAAGTGTGAAAAATAATTTTTGGATCTTGATAATGATTAGCAAAAAGAAGATACTGAAGAAGAGATAACTTTAAGAATGAAAGCAGGTTTATTGATGTATAGAGTACTTGTGGCGGATAATTATCCAATCATTCGAATGGCAGTTAAAAATCTGGTTGAACAACTAGATAATTTTAAAGTAATTGCTGAAGAAACAACCGGAATAGATGCCTCGTTACGGGTTGAACAAGGTGATATTGATATCATTATCATGGATTTAGCGATGCCTCCTGGTGAAAATGGTCTGATCACAATCAAAAGAATTCATGAACATTTCCCTAACACCAAAATTATTATTTTTTCTTCTCGTAGTGAACCTCAATACATCAATCAGGCAATTTATAATGGCGCAAATGGCTATATCTTTAAGAGTTCCTCTCCGAAAGAACTAATTCATGCCCTAAGACACGCTATTAATGGTGAAAAATACTTAGACAATAATATTATGGTAACAAAGAAGGATTTATTAGTTATCAAAGGCGGTTCACCGCACTTCGATTTAGGAAATTACATTCCGCTTTCAAAACGTGAGCAAGAAATCTTGCCTTTAATTGTTTTAGGATATACTAACAAAGAAATTGCTACTAAGATGTTTATATCCCCTAAAACTGTTGAAGCCCATAAGACAAAGATTATGCAAAAATTAAACCTTGCTTCACACGCAGAACTTCTCCACTATGCAGTTAAACATCAATTAGTAGACCTATAGATAATGGGAGTGGAAAATAATCTTCTCGACGAGACGGTGGGCTAAGCTGGGGGGCGGTGATTAGCACGGTCCAGACTAATTATCGTTCGTACTTAACTTCGAGCTTTGTGATGACGCGAAGCTAGTTCCACGTTATCTTATTATTATTGTTCGTGAAAACAGTTGAGGCTGGGAGAAAAACAAAGTTTTCTCTCAGCCTCATTATTTTTATTTATTACTAATTGTCTTATCAAAGTTATTTAACAGGGCAGCTACTTGAACTTCAACAACATTGTTTTTATTGAAGCGAGCAAATACTTCTGCTTCAGTTAAAAGTCGGCGTATTTTTTTCGAGTTTTCTCCTAACTCAATTGCATTATTTACTTCTAGTAATTTAATTCGTGGTAAGAAATAAGTAACATGGTTGCTAGCACAGATCTTTGTCGTAGCCTCCAAAACTTGGTTACTAACCTCCAACCGCTTATTTAATGAATGATACTCTGCAGCGTAGTACATCATCGTTACAATCCGTAGATAATAGTTTCGATCAACACCTGCTAAGTCTTCATCTGCCTTTGATCTTAAAAATGCAATAACCTTTGAGAAAAAGAAATCAGCATGTTCCATTGAATTTTGTCGTGCATATAAGATTCCTGATCCTAAATATGCTAATGGCGAAAAGATCGTCCGATGTTGCTCATCCAGTTCATCTAAAATCTTAGTAAAGTTAAAAAGACTTGTCGACGCATTATTATTAGTTAAAGTGTAAATCATCCCTTTTAAATAATAATATTGCATCCGATCTTGCGGCGATTTTAAATCTTCAAGCCGAATCTTCTTAAGATTACTAACTGCCTGTGGAAAGTGTTCAATCATTAAAGCCAATTCAATCTGGTCAAGCAGACTTCTCATATAACGAATTGAGGATGTATTGTCTTTACTTAAATCACCAATCGTTAGTCCTAGACGGTCGCAAAGCTGCGCCAAAATCGTGAGTGAAGGTATTTGACCATTGCTTTCAAACTTACTTAAGGTCGACTGGGTACAAATCCCCTTGCTTAAGGCAACTTGTGAGTAGCCGAGTCTTTTTCGTTGATAAACAAAGCGTTTAATATCCATGTCTGACCTCCTATATCTAACCGTGAATTCCTAATGCAATTTTAGCAAACCTACTCATTCTTGACAAATCCCAAACTGGTTCCCACACAAGGTTAATATTACATTTAGTTACACCTTCAACAGAAGTAACTGCCTTGGTAATGTCGCGATTTAAGATGTCGCCTAATGGACAGCCCATTGTCGTTAAAGTCATTGTAACCGTACATTCACCATTATCATCAACCTTAACATCATAAATAAGGCCAAGGTTAACGAGGTCAATTCCCAATTCTGGATCAATAACTTCTTCCAACGCATCCATCACTTTATTTTCAATTGGTGAAAAGGGGGTATCTTTTTCGTCAGCCATAAACGTTCCTCCAAACTTATTTGTTAATTCAACTAACCAATTGAACCTTCCATTTCAAAACTGATTAAACGATTCAATTCAACTGCATATTCCATTGGCAATTCCTTCGTAAATGGTTCGACAAAGCCCATAATAATCATTTCAGTTGCCTTTGCTTCTGAAATCCCCCTGCTCATAAGATAGTAAAGTTGTTCTTCAGAGATCTTAGATACTTTAGCCTCATGTTCCATTGCGACATGAGCATTGTCAATTTCATTATATGGAATCGTATCTGAGGATGATCGGTCATCCATAATGATCGTATCACATTCAACGTGGGCTTTAGAGCCATCAGAGTGCTTACCAAAGCGGACCGTTCCGCGGTAATCAGTTGAGCCCCCCGTCTTAGCAATCGATTTTGAAACTATTGAACTAGATGTATTTTTAGCATTGTGGATCATTCGGGCTCCTGAATCTTGGTGAATTCCATTGCTGGCAACTGCAATAGAAAGCATTGTTCCCCGTGCACCTTCACCATTAAGGTAGACACTTGGGTACTTCATCGTAACTTTTGAGCCAAGGTTCCCATCAACCCATTCCATGGTTGCATTTTCTGCCGCTGCTGCCCGTTTTGTTTCTAGACTATAAACGTTATCAGACCAGTTCTGAATAGTTGTGTAACGGCAGTAAGCATCCTTGCAGACGTTAACCTCAACAACTGCAGCATGAAGACTATCAGAAGAGTAATTGGGAGCAGTACATCCTTCGACATAATCGACACTTGCCCCTTCATCAACAATAATCAAGGTCCGCTCAAATTGCCCTGAGTTTTCCGCATTAAGCCGGAAGTAAGATTGAATTGGCGTCTTTGTCTTAACGCCCTTTGGTACATAAATAAATGAACCACCCGACCATACTGCTGCATTTAGGGCCGCGAATTTATTATCAGTTGGTTGAACTAATTTACCAAACCATTTCTTAAATAATTCTGGGTATTCTTTTAAGGCTGTATCTGTATCAGTAAAAATAATCCCCAACTTTTCAAACTCATTTTTCATATTGTGATAAACAACTTCGGATTCATATTGAGCAGATGAACCGGCTAGGTATTTTCGTTCTGCTTCCGGAACTCCTAACCGATCAAAAGTCCGTTTTAAATCTTCGGGCACATCATCCCAGTCGCGAAACTTTTTATCGGTCATCTTTTGGTAGTAAAGCATGTTCTTAAGGTCTAACTCGGATAAATCTGGCCCAAACTTTGGCATCGGTAATTCTCTATAAATCTTGTAGGCCTTAAGTCGGTAATCTAGCATCCATTTAGGTTCATGCTTAGCAGCTGAAATTTTGCGGACAGTTTCTTCTGTTAACCCTCTCCCAGTTGAATATTCCGGTTCAACGTTATCGTGAAAGCCGTATTCGTACTGGTCATTATTATTTATAATGCTAGCTGCATCATTACTCATTATTTTCTTCCTCCTTGCTATCCTTTAACAATGCTCGTTGTAATGCCCACCACGAGAGCGTGGCGCACTTTATTCGGGCTGGGAATTCCATAATACTGGTAAGAATCCGGGCATCCCCTAGTTGATCCAATTCAACTTCTGAATGTTCTTTGCCAATTGCCATATCAGAAAAAGTCTTTGCCATTGCCAGGGCTTCTTCAGTTGTTTTTCCCTTAACAGCATCAGTCATCATGCTTGCTGACGCTTGACTAATAGTACAGCCATCACCAGTATAGGCAATATTTTTGATCTTGTTATCTTCTATTTCGACCTGAAGATTAATCGTATCTCCACAAGTAGGATTATGAAGGGTCATTGCGTTCGTAGTAGTTGCTAATTCTCCTTTATTATGTGGATGATCGGCATAATCGAGAATCACTTCACGGTATAAACTGTTTAACTTAGATAGTCCCAATGTTAAAGAACTCCTTTGTTTCCTTGATTGCGTCAATTAATTGATCAGCATCATCTTTAGTATTGTAAAAATAAAAACTGGCACGAGCAGTTGCTGTTACGCCCAAGTCTTCCATGAGTGGCTGCGCACAATGGTGACCGGCGCGGACTGCTACTCCATCCATATCAAGGGCCGTAGCAACATCATGGGGATGAAGGCCTTTGATATTAAAGGCAATTACCCCAGTATGCTTTGCTGGCGATTGTGGACCATAAATTTCGACATCTGGAATGGCAATTAACTTAGGCAAAACATAGTTAACAAGTTCCTGTTCTTTTTGCACAATCCTATCCATGCCAATACTATTTAAATAATCAATCGCAGCTCCCAGGCCAACCGCTCCAGCAATATTTTGGGTTCCTACTTCAAATTTAAACGGGATATCAGCCCAGGTACTCTCATTACGGTGAACAGCATTAATCATTTCTCCACCGTATTGGTAAGGAGGCATCGCTCGTAATAAGTTCTCTTTTCCGTACAAAACCCCAATTCCCATCGGACTCATCATCTTATGACCAGAGAAAGCGTAAAAGTCAACATCAAGCTCTTGTACATCGACCGGCATATGTGGAACTGCTTGCGCCCCATCACCGACAACGATTGCCCCATGTTGGTGCGCAATCGTTGCTAATTCTTTCAAGGGCGTCACTGTTCCTAATACATTACTAGCATGGGCTACTGCCACAATCTTTGTCTTATCGGTAATTTTCGTTTTAGCATCTGCAAGATCAAGTTCGCCATCTGGAGTTAATTCAATATATTTCAAGGTAGCGCCCTTTTCCTTAGCTAGTTGTTGCCAAGGAATAAGGTTACTATGGTGTTCCATGATTGAAATAACAATCTCATCACCAGGTTGAATATTTTGTTCGCCATAGGTTGCAACGACGAGATTTAACCCATCCGTACACCCCTTGGTAAAGATGATTTCATTAGCACTCGGCGCGTTAATAAACTTTTGCACTTTTTTTCGCGCTTCTTCATAATCCTTAGTCGCACGTTCTGCTAGTGTATGAACCCCTCGGTGAACATTTGCATTATCTTGTTCATAAAAGTTAACAAGTGCCTGAATTACCTGACGCGGGCGCTGAACAGTCGCAGCATTATCAAGGTAGGCTAAGCGTTCATCATTAACCTGCTGATTAAGTGCTGGAAAGTCGGCTAAATAATCATTCGTATTGTTGTCCATCGGCGAGCTTCCTTTCAAGAATCGTAATTAACTTATTCCGTACATCCGCTGCTGGGATTGCACTCAAGACTGCTCCTAAGAATCCTCGAATAACCATTCGTTCTGCTTGCGCGCGCGGAATTCCCCGACTCATTAAGTAATACATTTGTTGTTGATCAACTGGGCCAACACTAGCCGCATGTCCTGCCTCAACATCATTTTCGTCAATTAACAGAATTGGGTTAGCATCTCCCCGTGCTTGATCGGACATAATCAATACCCGGTTTTGTTGGTCTGCCTTTGCCCCATGAGCACCATGAATAATTTGCCCAATTCCATTAAAAATTAATTCAGACTTTTCAAGAATGACGCCCCGCTGGTTAATCAATCCAGTGGTGTGCTTGCCATGGTTGGTAACACGGTTGTTGACGCCAACTTCTTGGTCACGAGTAGTTACGGCAATCATCTTTGAGTTAGCATAACCCCCATCACCTAGCAATTCGGAATCCATGTCACCAACTGTGGCACCATCATTCATCAAGCCGACTGCCCATTCAACATGCGCATCTTTGCCAATATCGGCACGCCGCTTAAAATAAGTATGGGTATGGGGACCAAATTCATCTAAGGAAGAAAAGTCAATCTCACTATTTTCCTGTGCCATTAATTCAATCATCATATTAGCGGCATTCTCATGATCCCCAATCGTTGTAAGGTGCTGGATAAACTTAATTCGGCTGCCACGATCGGCAATTACTAGAATATGCGAAATCAGGGGCTCATCTTGAGTGCTGTCCTGAATAATTTCGACCTCAATTGGCTTTTCAATTTCAACGTTCTTTGGAATATAGAGGAATAACCCGGCATTAAGATAAGCAAGATGATAAGCAGTTAAGAGGTTTTCTTCGGGGTTAATGGCAGTCATGAAGTATTTATTGAAAAGTTCAGGATATTCACGAGCAGCAGCAAAGATATCTGTGAGAATAACCCCCTGATCTTGAAGCTTTTGTGGCAAGTTAACGTGGAGCAAAGTTTGTCCCAACTGGGTTACCTTAATTACTTCATCATCGGCGGCTGGTTTTTCAACTAAGCTGGTGTCTGATTCAATCCATTTCAATGGCCGATCCACAATAAGGGGCCAAGTTCGAAAATCGAATCGTTGCATCCGCGGCAAACGGAGCTTTTCCATCAACTCACGAGCACTAAGCCGGCGATCAATCAATTGCTGAGGTTCATTATTTGCCTTACTAGCAGCAATTATTTGTTCTTTTGCTGAGTTTAATTCTGTCATCAAACTGCCTCCTAGTCTTCATCATCTACAAGTTTGATATCAAGACCTAATTCGTCACGTAAGCCAGCGTAACCTTCATCTTCAAGTTTCTTAGCAAGATCAGGGCCACCGGTTTTTACAATTCGGCCACCCATCATTACGTGAACCGTATCGGGAACAATGTAGTTCAAAAGACGTTGATAGTGGGTAATAATTAATGAACCAAAGTTGTCGCCCCGCATTGAGTTAACGCCCTTTGAAACCACCTTAAGAGCATCAATATCAAGTCCAGAGTCAATTTCATCAAGAATCGCAAAACTAGGTTCAATCATTAAAAGCTGCAAAATTTCATTCCGCTTCTTTTCACCACCAGAAAATCCCTCATTAAGATAACGTTCAGTCATGGATTGACTCATATCAAGCAATTCCAAGTTCTTGTCGAGTTTCTTAATAAAGTCCATTACTGAAATCTGATCATCTTCAGGGCGACGAGCATTGATCGCTGCTCGAAGGAATTCAGCATTAGTAACCCCTTGAATTTCAGCGGGATATTGCATTGCAAGAAAAAGACCTTTTCGTGCCCGTTCATCGACTGGCATGTCAACAATGCTTTCCCCGTCAAGAAGAATATCTCCTTGCGTAACATGATAGTTAGGGTGACCCATGATGGTTTGAGAAAGTGTAGACTTACCAGTTCCATTTGGTCCCATAATTGCATGAATTTCTCCAGTCTTCATCTTGAGGTTAACCCCTTTAAGGATCTCCTTTTCTTCTTTGCTTTCTTCATCTTTAACCGAAACGTGAAGATCCTTTATTTCTAGTGTTGCCATAAAATTCATCCTCCTGACCGAAATATTCCAAAATATTCTCGGCAAATATTCCATAAATATCAATAAATTCTTTACATTCTTATTATATCCGAATAATAAAAAAATAAAACTATTCATCTCAATTTATTTTAAGCGCTTTCTCGATGAATAATTTGAGTGTATAATAAGATATAATATAACACTTATACAATTTCGGAATATTTAACAAGGCAGGTGGCGATAATGATTCAACAAAATTATATTCTTCACTCATTTGACTGTTTAAACACAGCCACTGCTGCCCGATTACATGATATGGGCTTGTGTGAAGGGTGTCCGATTAAAGTAGTTCAAAAATATCCCTTTCATGGTCCAGTGATAATCGAAAATGATCACCAACGAATTGGTTTGCGGTATGCTGTTTTTACAATGCTTACGGGGGCAGAATAAAATGACAACAGTTGCACTGATTGGAAACCCTAATACTGGCAAAACTACCCTGTTTAACTCGCTCACTGATAAATACGCCTATGTTGGTAATTGGACAGGAGTCACAGTTGAAAAGAAACAAGGGACACTTAAAGGAACGGATATTATTATTATCGATTTACCTGGTGTATATTCACTCGATCCTTTGACAAAAGATGAAGCAGTGGTAACTAACTACTTAATGCATAATCAACCTAATATGGTCTTAAATATTACAAATGCTAGTCAGTTAAAACGAAACCTTTTGCTAACAATCGAGGTATTGGAACTCGGCTATCCTGTTGTTTTGGTTCTTAATATGATTGATGACCTCCGTCGATCAGGGTACGACTACGATATTGACCTGCTTGAAAAAAGGCTGGGTTGTAAAGTAATGACAACAAATGCACGTGGACACCAAGGAATTGATCAATTACGAAAAGAAACTATCAATTGTAATTCGCTCCACCCTACCCAACTCGATTTAGATTATCCCCCTATGATCAAACAGGCAATCAGGCAGGCAAGTACAGCGCTGGAAAGTGATTATTCTTTTTCACCCCAAGTTGCGCGTTGGTTAGCGATTCAATTCATAAGCAAGAATAAAGTAATCCGTAAATTTGCCCAAGAAAAAGGGCTAACTCCCCTGCTTTCGCAACAAAAATATTATGACGCGCAAAAGTTTGCCGACCAGATTTTTGAAGTCCGGTTACAGTTTATTGAAGACACGCTTGATCAGACCCGTCATCCACTTAACAACGGTGGGCAAGTTGAGCTGACAAGTCGAATCGACAAAATCGTTACCAACCCGATTCTTGGCTTACCAATTTTCGTCTTAATTTTCTTTGTAATGTTTAAGCTGTCCTTTGATTGGGTTGGTACCCCACTTTCCGATATGCTTGATCAGTTTATCTCAGGCCCGGTTTCAACTACTGCTGACCAAACCCTCGCTAGTCTAGGGGCAATTCCCGCATTACGGTCGCTAGTCGTTAACGGCATTATCGCCGGAGTCGGGGGAGTTTTAGCCTTTATTCCGCAAATCTTCATGCTCTTTGCCTGCATTTCCTTGCTTGAGGACTCTGGTTACATGGCGCGAGCAGCCTTAGTAACAGACCGGGTAATGCAGATGATTGGTTTAAATGGCAAATCTTTTATTCCATTAATTATTGGTTTTGGTTGTAATGTTACGGGAATCATGGCCGCGCGAACAATTGAACAGCCTAAAGAACGACTGATCACTACCTTAATCATGCCGTTTATGAGCTGTTCAGCCCGCCTACCGATTTATAGTTTATTCGTTGCCGCTTTCTTCCCACGTCACCAAGCACTGATTGTTTTATCAGTCTACTTCCTAGGGATTGTCGTGGCTTTAGCAATGGCAAAATTCTATCAAGTAATCTTTAAGGTAAAAGAAAGCTCAGTGTTTGTAGTTGAACTCCCGCACTATCATCTTCCCCGTCTTGATGTAATTTGGCACGGCACATGGGATAAGGGTAAGGGATTTATTAAAAAAGCTGGGACAATTATTTTTGCCGGAACTGTTTTAATCTGGATATTATCAAGTTTTGGCCCTAGTGGTTTTGTTACTAATTCGGCTAATAGTTTTGCAGCCGGCCTTGGACACATCCTTGTTCCGGTCTTTAAGCCAATTGGTCTTGACCAGTGGCAGCCAATCAGTGCTTTGTTTACAGGAATCCTTGCCAAAGAGGTTATTACTTCTAGTATGATGGTAATGTTCCACACAAGCAGTAAAGCGTTCCTCATCGCTTCCCTTGGTCAGTTTATGACTCCGCTTTCTGCTTACACGTTACTGGTCTTTATTCTCTTATATGCACCATGTTTTGCAACGTTAGCAACAATCAAGCAAGAAACTGGTTCTACAAAGTGGATGCTTTATTCTGTTGCATCCAGTTTAGTCGTTGCTTATGGGATTGCATTTATTATCTTTCAAGTTGGTCGATTGTTTATTGGGTGATTTAAAATGAAATTAATTATTAATGTTATTATTATTGTTGCAATTATTACGTTAGCCTTTTATCTCCTTGTTAAGACTTTTCAACGAAGTAAGCAAGGTAAATGTGCGGCTTGTGACTACGATTGTGAAATCAAAAAGTTGGCAAAGAATAAAAAGTAATTATAAAAATCTGGAGACATGGAAGTAGGAAATAATCTCCTCGACAAGGCGGTGGGCTAAGCTAGAACGATGATTAGCACGGCACGGGCTGATTAGCGTTCGTACTTAAACTCGAGCCTTGTGACGACGCGAAGCTAGTTCCACGTTATCTTGCTATTGTTCGTAAAAACGAGGCGAGAGAAAACCTTTGTTTTCTCTCAGCCTCGTTTTTTTACTCACTATTCAATTTTTCTCGTAACATAAACCGACGAATCTTGCCACTCGCGTTTTTCGGCAATTCTGAAACGAAAATATACTGTTGCGGAACCTTATATCGCGCCAAATGTTCATAACCATACTTCATTAGCTTAGTTGGAGAAAGACGACGATCACTGACGACAAAGGCTACAGGCACTTGGCCCCAAACAGAATCATCTTGACCAACGACTGCAACTTCATTAATTTGTGGGTAACGTTGGTAGACCTGCTCAACTTCTTGGGGAAAAATATTTTCTCCGCCAGAGATCAACATTTCATCTGCGCGCCCATCAATATAGAGGTACCCTTCTTGGTCCAGGTGACCAATATCTCCTGTCCGGTACCAACCGTCAATCATTTTAGAAGGTAGTTTATTAGGCAGGTTAAGATAGCCAGGAGTTAAAGCCGGTGTTTTCAGCAGAATTTCACCATCTTTACTAAGTTTTAGTTGGGTTGAGAATAGTGGCTGCCCAACTGATCCTAATTTTAGGAGTGCATCGGCTGACCGTAATGCCGCAATTTGGGAACATGTTTCCGTCATTCCATAGCATTGAACAACAGGAATTGACCGTTGCAGACATGTTTCGAGCGTTTCCCGATCAATCGTTCCGCCCCCGAGCAACATACAACGAAATGCTGAATTATAGTGTATATTGGTCTTATTTTGTTGCTGAATAAGCTTTTTTAGCATAAAGGGAACAACTGACATAATGGTGACCGTTTCATTTGCCAAAATTCGTTCAATTTCTTCGGCACGAAACTTCTCAACCAAACGAACTGTCATCCCATAAATTAATCCCCGCATGATAATCGAAAAACCACTAATATGAAAGATCGGCGCTACGCATAACCACTTATCTGCAGGCGACAAACCTAAATTCAATGCGGAAGAGACTGCTGAATAAAAATGATTGCCAAAAGTTTGCAAAACTCCCTTCGGTTGACCAGTCGTACCGGAAGTATACATGATGCTAGCTACCCAGTTTGATTTAAAGACTGGAACCAACTCTCCTGGATCAGCGCTCGTTATCAAAAATGCACTGTATGACTTAAAAAGATTCGTCATTCCGGAGCGCCAGAGAGAATTTTCAACTAAGCACAGCTGAAGTTTACTATCTTTGATCTGCCGTTCAAGTTCTTCACTAGCAAGTCGCCAGTTCAACCAGACAATCGTGCGGCCACTACACATGATTGCTAATGCTAGTTTATAACTCATCAGACTATTGGTTGCTAGGAGACCAACCCGCGAACCAGGATTAAGGTAGTCAATTTTTCCCACAAGTACCTCTACCTGTTTTTTTAATTCAATAAATGATAAGCGCTCATTCCCATCGTCAATTGCAATCTGGTTCGGCTGAGTTGCTGCTTGCTTTAATAGCCAATTTTGTGTTTCCATTTAAATTGCCTCTTTTATGGGAACTTAGGGAACTGATCAAAATCAGGGTCTCGTTTTTCATTAAAGGCATCACGCCCTTCTTTACCTTCATCAGTGGTGTAGAAGAGCATCGTCGCATCACCACCAAGTTGTTGGAGGCCAGCTAGTCCATCCGTATCAGCATTCATAGCAGCCTTAATAAACCGTAATGCCGTTGGTGACTTCTTCAAAATTTCGTTACACCAGTCCAAGGTAACCGATTCAACTTGGTCCAAGGGCACAACTTTATTAATCCAGTTCATCTGGTAAGCTTCTTCGGCACTGTAGAAGTGGTTTAAGAACCAGACTTCCTTTGCCCGTTTGTGACCGATCACGCGGGCGAGATAGCCTGAGCCATAACCAGCATCAAAACTGCCGACCTTGGGACCTGTTTGGCCAAATTTGGCATTGTCAGCAGCAATTGTTAAGTCACAGACAAGTTGCAAGATATTTCCGCCACCAACTGACCAGCCTTTTACCATCGCAATAACTGGTTTAGGGATAATACGGATTAAATGCTGCAAATCAAGAACATTAAGCCGAGCAATTTTATCTGGACCTACATATCCCCCATTACCACGAACTCCTTGATCACCACCAGATGAGAAGGCCTTATCACCGGCGCCGGTTAGGATAATCACCCCAATTGTGCTATCATCACGACAGATGGTAAACGCGTCGATCATTTCTTGAATTGTAAGGGGGGTAAAGGCGTTCATCTTTTCTGGACGATTCATTGTGATTTTTGCAATCTTTCCCGCTCGTTCAAAAATAATTTCAGAATAATCTTTAACCGGTTGCCAATCAACTGTTGTCATAACTACTCTACTCCTTTTGTGAGGTCAATAATAATGAACCTATTAGAAAATTTAGATATTCAAACTCAATCAGTCACAGCCAACAAGTGCGTTATCACTGTTAAAGTAAGTGATAAACTCAAGCAACCTTATGGAATTGTTCACGGCGGAATAAACGCAGTCCTCGCTGAAACCGCAGCTTCCTTAGGTGCTAATCAATGGTTAGCTGATCGTCAACAAGATCAAATAGCTCTCGGAGTTAATATTACCACAGAGCACCTCATTGCGGTATCAAATGGTGAATTAAAGGCCATTGCAACGCCGATTAAATGTGGTCGACGAATCCAAACCTGGCAAGTCGATATCTATTGTAATGATCAATGCACTAGTACCAGTATAGTTACTCTGATCAATCAATCCCGGCCTTAATCTTCTGATCATTTCTTTAATTAGTATTCAAAAATAAAATTATTCAGAATTATAAAAACTGGTTATTCAACCTTAATACTATCTTTTCTCACCTTAACGTTCGATTAATCGTTCTGATTATACAAATTCTGTTATTGTTCTAAAATAAGACATTTGATAAATTAATACCAACGCGAGGCGAACTGCGTGATAAAATTAAAACGTTTTATCTTGCCTGAATTAAGGAATGAATCCCTTCTTTTAGGTCGTCAGTTTACCTATTTGGGGAGAAGAAAAATAAATAGGACAAACACTATGATGGGAAGCATGTCGCGTAAATTATAGTTTTAAAGGAGAGCATTTTTGATATGCGCTTCAATGAAGAAGATGAAGAAAAGTACCTTAAGTTGATTAACAATACCCGTCGCGGAAGCAATAAGGACTTCGAAGAGTTATTTCGCCGTTATTGGCCGCTCGTTCGCCGACTATGGCAACGATATAATATTAGCGGCCTTGAATTGGCAGATTGGGAACAGGAAGCCCGTGTTGTGATGCTAGAAGTTATTCGTTTATACAATAATCAAGGTCCGCGCATGTTTAGCTGCTTTTTTAAGGAATGCTTAACCAACCGGATTCGTGATATTCAACGACAAACTCAAGCCCATAAACGGATCCCAGCAGGCTGTCTTTACGCATTAAGCGATGATTTTGCTGAAACACTTACCGACTTTTTACATCATTCCCCTGATGACATTATTTATTGCCGGCAGAGTCTTGACCGTTTACTTTGCCACTGTTCGACATTTGAACGAAAAGTACTAGTGTATCTCCATACTGGTTATTCGATAACTGAGATTGCTGGTACCCTTGATTGCTCTAAACGGAGCGTCCAAAGTGCCTTACATCGTTGCCATGGCAAACTATTAAAAGTATTAATGAAGTAAGGACTTATAAAGCAAAAATAAGGTGCTGTGACATAAGTTAAGTTACTTTCATAAAAAGTAAATACGCAGTACAACAATGGCCTCTAACGTCTGGCTAAGCCGGACGTTAGAGGCCTATTGTTGCTTGCGGGGGCTCGAAAACGAAGTCACAAGTGACTTCTGTCTCGCTCCCTTATTTTTTACGCTTTCCTAATAAACAAACATGCAATCACGGCAACTAATGCACTGATAACAAGCCCGAAGAAAGCAGCCGAATATGAGCCGGCTGCTTGGACAATCCACCCAATTAGGAGCGGACCAACAAAACCGCCGAGTTGCCCACCAAAGTTAACAATCCCGATTGATGACCCATAAGTTTTTTCCGATAAAATCTGCGCAATGAAACTAAAGATGCCAGTAAATGCCAACGATTTGACAAAATAGATTAAAACATCAAAGATCACAACGCCTACTAATGAGGTTGACTTGAAGAGACCAAACATGAAAACCAAGGTCAGGAATGAAGCAATACTAATCATCCATCGTTCATGCTTCTTAAATAAATGCACCATCACAAAGCCGGAAATAAATGCCGCAATGCCTCCAGAAATAACTGGCAATGGTACTAACCAGGCCAAGTTCTTCAAGTTAATTCCTTGTTCTTGTAAGAAATAAACTGGCATCCAGGTTTCAAGCCCCTTAGTAATGATATTCAAGGCAAGTCCAATTACCACAAAGGCCCAGACACGGTGGTCAATCTTTTTCCATTCAATCTTGGGACGAGCCTGTCCATTTCTTTGACCATTATTAATTGGCTGTTCCACCAGGTAATAAGCAAGTAAAATAATAAACCCGCCAACCCCAAGCCAAACAAAGGCATTTCGCCAACCACTGCTAGCAATAATCGGCACAATAATTAGTGGTGCTACTGCTGCCCCGGCGTAATTTGATGAAATTAAGGCAGAAGTTGCCTGTGATTTCTCACTCTTATCATAATTTTCAGAAATTCGTTTTAAAGCTGCTGCTGGGTATGGTCCTTCTGCAATCCCAAATAGAAAACGAATCGCAATCAAAGCAGCAAGCGACCATGCCCAACCAGTCACCATCGTCATTAACGACCAGGCAAACAGGGAAATAACCACCATCAGTTTACTACCAAACTTATCAGTTAAGTATCCCCCAGGTATCTGCATTAAGGTATATCCTAAAAAGAAAGCACTAGCGGTTGCCCCTAATGCTGCTGCCCCAACATGAAAGTCTTTACCGATGTAAGCAAGGGAAATGTTCATCACTGTTCGGTCAGCAAACAAAACCATATATCCTAAATACAACAGTAGAAAAGATCCCCATCTCTTTGCGGTTGTAAAGTTACCTATATTTTCCATAAAATTACCCCTTTAATATAAAGATCTTTTTTATTGTAATTGATCATTTTAGAACTTACCACCCCAATTTTAAGAATGTCCACTAAAATTAAGAACGTCACTCTTAATATTTTTTTGTTAAAATATTAAAGATATCCTAAAAATGATTGTTAATCCAAGGAGGAATTATGGATTTCTCATTTAAAAAACGACCAGTAAAAAGACTATATGGTGAATATACTATTTTATTCATCTTTTTAGCCTTATGTATTTTCGGGACATATTTAGTTACTGGCCATACTTTTATCCTCAGCAAAGATGCTCTCAACCAGCATTTACCCTTACTAGCAAAGTATCGGGAAGCACTGATTAGCTTCTTCCACCATCCCCGTCTAAACTTCTGGTCATGGCAAATGGGACTAGGCAGTGATACCTTTCAAGTATATTCTTACTATACAATTGGAGATGTTTTCTCTTATCTGGCACTACTTTTTCCCGCAGCAAAGATTACCCTTGCTTACCAGGTAATTAATATTATCCGGATGTATTGTGTTGGCCTCGCTTTTGTCTATTTCGCTCAACACTTTAAGTTTCGCAATAGTGTCATTTTGATGGGGGCAACAACCTACCTGGTCAATTCGTTTTTACTCTATGCCTGTATCGCTCAGCCTTTCTTTACCACACCATTTATCATCTTTCCGTTAATTGTGGTCCAGATTGAGCGGATACTACAAGAAGGATCGCCCTGGCCGCTTGCTGGTGCCTTTACATGGATGCTAGTAAGCAACTATTACCTTGCTTATGTTTTAGGAATTGGTTCATTCCTCTATCTTGTCCTTCGCGTAGGAACGCATTATCGTCGCACGCTTAATTATGGGAAAGCCTTGCTTAAACTTGCCTTTGCGACAATTACTAGTATCCTCTTATCAGCGGTCTTGCTCGTCCCCGAAATTATCGCGGTCACAAATTCAACCCGGACTGGATCATTATTTGCTAATGGTTTAAAAACATATCCCCTTTATTACTACCTCTTTTTGCCTAAGTCACTGATTAACGGTGGCCAATGGTATTTCATGTTCTGGTCTGCGCTAGGGATCGTTTCGATTGGGTTTATCGCCCTTGTTTACATTTATTCCCGCCCGCGAAAATATCCCCTGCTAACGATTAGCCTTGGCCTTGCCCTCATCATGCTGCTAATTCCAGCAGTCGGCGCTTTCTTCAACGGAATGATGTCAGCGTCTAACCGTTGGACTCTCTTGATCTACCTTCCATTGGCGATGGCCGTCTGTATTCTGGCTGAAAACATTCCGACACTCGATCAAAAGACAATGGCGGTTCTAAGCTGGGCAACGGGGATTTACCTCATTGTCTTGATCGCAACCTTCTTTTTTGAAAATGAAAATGATATTTTTATGCCAGTTATTTTCCTAATTGGCTCCCTAATGGTCATCTGGTTGATTCACTTAAATAAATTTACTCATCCTTACCGGTGGTTACTAGCGATTACAATGCTTAACGCCGGGGTAAATGCAATCTACGCGGCTTTCCCTTATAATGGTGATTTCTCTAGTAGTATGCTGAGCCGGGGAGAGTATCAGGCAATTACCAGTAACCGTTACGGTAAACTTAATCAGGATTTGAAGAACAATTCTTTTTACCGCGTTTCAACCATTAGCCAAAATAAGATTATTGATGGCCCTAACCTTGATAACGACCTTACTTCCGGATTGCATAACATTGACTCTTACTATTCACTACAAAATAAATATTTGGGACAGTTTAATACAAGCCTGCAAAATAACCAGTATCAGGCTAACATCCCCATTCGGCAAGCCGATGATCGGACAGTTATGAATAATTTCTTTGGCGTTAAATATCTCTTTGTTCAAAGTAATGGTGAGAACGCGACAAAGATTCCCGCTGGTTACTTTTTAGATAAAGCAACCGATCCAGTCATCAATTACGATGAGGGGCAACCAAGCAATCCGCAAAGTAAAGATGAGTTTGTACCCACGCAAACGATGCGGTATAAAACGAACTATGCCTTCCCATTACTTTACTGGCAAGATAACTACATTAGCAAAAAAGATTATCAATCACTCTCGCCAACTGCAAAAGAACGCGTTTTAGCTACCGGTGTTCTGGTTGATAAGCAAGAAAAACTCCGAGGAATGAAGGCCGCTAAGCTCAAGATGCATGTCTATCCCCTTAAAAGCGAATTAGTTTCTAACCGCTTGAATAAGGTTAACCCGGCTAAGCTGACCTATACCGATAGTGAAAAAACTTATCAATTGCAATTACCAGAGCTGCAAAGTAAAAAAATGCAGCAAAAATTAAAGGGGAGCGAGTTGCATATTGAATTTTCTAAGATTAAGTACACCCCCTTCTCCATGAAAGAACAGATTGCCTATGAACAAGCACATCTCAAGGAAACTATCCTTAACCCTGGCAATGTTATTAATCAGCGCTATACCCACTATCGCTATTGGCGTTACCACGTTTTAAATGGTTCACCTGATATTAGCTTTAAGCTTAATATCGGCAGTAAGTTTGGAACCGCTACGATTGAACAGGCGCGGCAAAGTACCCTTTCCTTGTTTAAGTACGTTACTAATTCAACGCTTAATATTGGTTATTATGATGGCAAGCTTCCAACTTCACTTACCTTCCAACCTTCAAAACTCGGAACTTATGAGCTCAAATACCAGGTAGTAGCAGAAAAACTAGATAATAATTATTATCGTGAAGTTAAAACATTGCAGCGCCATCGCCTAGAGGACGTTAAATTCAAACGTAACCAAGTTCAGGGAACGATTAAAACTACTCGTCCTGGTGTCCTTACCTCTTCGATTCCTTATTCTACCGGCTGGTCAGTGAAAGTTAATGGTAAAAAAGCAACTACCTTACGAACAAACCAGGCTTTCTTAGGCGTATACTTACCTGCTGGAATTCACCATGTTACTTTTAGCTATGAGTTGCCGGGAATCAAATTAGGTGCATTACTCAGTTTGATTGGCCTTGGTTGGACCATTCTTGCCGGAATCATTACGATCGTCTGGGAACGAAAGCGCAAGTAGAGCAGAATAATTCTTGCATCCCTTTTAATAGACGCTTAAGATAAAATTAAATCTATGGGCAGGAGAAAAAATCGTGCATAAGAAGTTTACCTACATTGTCTACCAAATTATTATGGCTATCTTAGCTGTTATCTCGATTGGGATGCTGATTGCATATTATGCCAAGCGGATCAATATTGATACTTATCCTTACAATATGATTGACAATGGAATATGGCTAGTCTTCTTTAGTGATTATGTTATCCGCCTGATTATTTCACCAAATAAACGCGAATTTGTTAAAGATAACATCTTTGAACTTCTATCAATCATTCCTGCCAGTAGCCTCTTCTTTCTCTTCCGAATTGGGCAAATTGGTAGGACCTTTCAGATGCTTAAACTCATGCGAATTATGCGTTTAGTCGGTTTTACCGGTCGTCTGGGCGTCTTCTTTGAGCGAAATGAGCTGCTCTACTACTTGTATATTACGATTGCTGTCATAATGATTGCGGCTGCAATGTTTTGTATCTCAGAGAAAGTCTCTTACGAAACAGCCTTATGGTGGGCAATTACAACCGCGACTACGATTGGCTACGGGGATGTGATTCCCAAGACTGGCATTGGGCGGGCAGCCGCAATTGTCCTGATGCTCTTGGGAATTGGTTTTATTGGGATGCTTACCAGTACAATTACTGAATTCTTTGCTAAAAAAGACGAACGGAAGATTTCCGCCCAGTTAGTCAAAATTCAACATGAAAATCGCCAACTAAAGGCTGAGTTAGACGAAATTAAGCGTTTGATTCAGAAAAATAAACGTTAGCAAATAACCCCCATTCTTGGATAAATCCTTGAATGGAGGTTATTTTTAATCTAAATGACTAATCTGAAAAGCTTTGCAGGGTATCCATGATCAATTGGATGAATTTCTCACGATCAATATCAAGAAGGACTTCAGTATTTTGGGGCTTACCAGTTAACTGATAGTAGTCACAAACCGTCTCTCCCCGTGTGAGATCGCCTTGAGTTTCAACATCCACATTCATTTTGTCAGTACCGAACATAGTAGGATCAATCAACCAAGCAATCGTACATGGATCATGGAGGGGCGCACCTTTAAAACCCCACTTAGGATTTTCATGGTACTGTTCAAAGAAGTTTAGGAGACCATGGAAAGCCCGGGCAACTGGATTGTCGATTTGCCCGATTTGCTCAATTTCATCCTTCATAATCTGAGCTTTATGGGTCACATTCAATGGTGCCATTACCAGGGGTAACCCAAAGTTCATTACAATTTTAGCCGCTTCCGGATCAACAAAGATATTAAATTCGACTGATGGACGCCAGTTACCAAGTCCCATTGCTCCACCCATGAAGACAATCTGATCAATCTTTTCTTTTGCCAAGTCAGGATAGACCCGCAAGAATAAGGCCGCATTTGTCATTGGACCGGTGACAACTAAAGTGACTTTCTCATCACTGTCACAAAGGGTTTTAGCGATCAATTCAATAGCCGGAATTGGTTGAACTTTGAAATCGGGATCAGGAAGGGCAGCTCCGTCAAGGCCGGTTTCTCCGTGAACTTCCGGTGCAGTTTCAAGCGGCTCGACCAGCGGAGTTTGGTTCCCCTGAGCAACTGGAATATCTTCTCGATGGAGTAAGGTTAACATCCGCATTGCATTATTTAATGTTTTATCTGGTGTTTGGTTTCCAGCAGAGGTAGTTACAGCAAGGACATCAATTTCTGGTGAAGCAATCGCCATCGTTAACGCCAATGCATCATCATGTCCGGGATCACAGTCAAGAATTATCTTTTTGGTCATTTGTTATCGGCATCCTTTCTTTGTGAATCATTAGTATAGCGGTTACATTAATTATAACAAATGAACATTATTCCGTTTAATGTCGATCATTAAAAATTTAAAAAGACATAATAAAAGGACCACCTAATCGTGATCCTTTTCAATATAAGTTATAATCTTACGCTTTCTTTACTAAATAGATTGGTAAAGCAATAGCGCCAGCTAAAAGGGCTAAAATAGTAAACTTCTTCTTTGAATGCTTCTTAGGTTGTGTAGTTTTGTTTTCAGTTTTATTTTTCTTCATAAGAATCTACTCCTTTGTTCAAAAACCTATCACTACCTACACTCTTATTTTAGCCCCATTTTGCCTTTACGTAAAAATATATGGGCCAGGTAATTAAAGCAATTATAAATAACCAAACAATTATCTTTTGAAATAGGTTAAGTTTCCAAATATGTTTCATAAGTTCACCTTACTTCTTTTTGAGCCAACATTAGTAAGCTTGTTCATACATAAATTAATCTCTAAATTATATCATTAAAAGAAAAAGAACCACCTGCAAGTGATTCTTCGGAAAAAATTAGTTCTTCTTTGCCAACTTATATAGCAAGTACATTGGCCAAATTAAGGCTCCTGCAACAAGTGTTAATAAAACAATCTTTTGGTTCTTTGATAAGTTATGACATGGACACTTCATATCTAATCGCCCCTTTGTTGATCAGTTAAGTTAATTATAACGCATTTGGGTGATAATGTAAGGAAGCGATTTCAAGTTTAAAGAATTTATAAGTAGTAGGGTTTTAATTTAAGCTATAATTAAAATAGATTATTTTATGAGCTTAGGAGATAGTAAAATGACGAAAATTCCATTGCCAACTATTGGTGAAATTTTACAAGAAGAATTTATGATTCCACTCAGTATATCACCAGTAACTTTATCAGAGGAAACCACTATTTCTTTAGAGCAAATTGACCATATCCTGCATAATAAGTTAATAATTAATACAGATATTTCACAACGGTTAGGACAAGTGTTTCATGTCTCTGACAATTATTTCTTGAAGTTGCAAAGAGATATTAATAACCGAAAATAAGTGAATGGTAAAAAGACTAGTTGTTGTAACAGCAATTAGTCTTTTTACTTTAATAATTAGCTCTCTTGAGAAGCCATTTGTTCAGCTTGCTTTACTACGGTCTTAATTGCATCTGGAGCAATATCAGGTGGATAACCGTACTTACGTAGTAGATGTTTAACTGCAACACGCATTTTAGCACGAACATTACTGCGCCGCTCCCAATCGACCCCTGATTGTTGCTTTACAGTCTTTACTAATTCAGCAGCAATAAGATGTAACTTTTCTTCTCCTAATTCTTGAACAGCTTTCTCATGATCAGCTAGTGCATCATAAAAAGCCACTTCTTCTTTTGAAAGTCCCAGATTCTTACCTTCTTGTTGTTCTTTATTAATTTCCTTAGCCATATCAATTAACTTTCTAATTACAATTTCACTGGTAATTCCCCGCTTATTGTAATCATCAATTGACTCTTGAAGTAATTCCTCAAACTTCTTGCCTTTAACAATATTCGTTTTTTGGTAGGCTTTTACTTGCCCTTTTAACAGTTTCTCTAAAAGAGTAATTGCTAGATCTTTCTCAGTAATTTCATTTACTTTTTCAAGAAATTGTTCTGAGATTAAATCTAAGTTAGGGCGTTCTAATCCTAGGTCACGATAAATGTCAACGTTCGGCTCTGAAATAATTGATTGATCTAATAGTTGTTGCATTCGATAATCGACTGAGCTATGAATCTCCTTACTATCGTCTGGATTATCAGGAGCCTCAAGTTTAGTTAAAAATACTTTAACCGTTTTAAAGAATGCAATCTCCGCGCTTAAATCTTGGGCTTCAGGCTGTGTTGAAACTAATGCATAAGCTTTTTGAAGTTCTGTTACTACATCAAAGAATTTTTGCTTTGTTTCATCGTCCTCTGCAGCTAATTCATTTACAACACGAGTAACTGCCTTCTGACGAGTTTGGCTATCATCAGAATCAAATTCTGAGTAATCAATCCCATATAGGAAATCTTCTTTAATAATGTCATATTTCTCTTTTAGAAGCATTAGTGCACGATCAACATTAATTCCAACTTTTCCTTGGTCATCCTTTGTATATACATTTAAGGCAAAACGAAGAGCATCAGCAATCCCAATATAATCAACAATTAGCCCACTATCTTTATTCTTAAACACCCGATTAACACGAGCAATTGCTTGGATAAGATTATGTCCTTGCATTGGCTTGTCAATGTACATGGTATTCATGCTTGGAACATCAAAGCCCGTTAACCACATATCAACCACTATTACAATTTGTAATTCGTCATTGTTATCTTTCATTCGTTGTTGTAACGTAAATCGATCTTGTTTGCTTGTCTTAAATTTAGCAAATTCTGGGCCATCAGAAGCATTAGATGTCATAATAACTTTGATTTTTCCCTTATGAATATCATCATTGATCCACTCAGGACGTAATTTTGCAATTTCATTATATAGCTTTACTGCATTTTGTCGTGACATTTCAACAATCATCGACTTACCAAATTCTTCCTTTTGTCGTGATTCAAAATGATGAACAAAGTGTTGGGCTATTTTTTCTAACCGTGGTTTTGCACCGGCAAGGGCCTCTAATCTAGTAAATGCCCGATTCCGTCGCTCAGTTTCCCTAAGATTAGGATCGTCATTGATACCAGCTTCTTTAATTAACTTTTGATATTCATCAATTGCATTGTCCTTAAGCTTTAATGGGAAAACGTGACTTTCATAATAAATCCGGACCGTGGCATGATCATTAACTGCTTGAGTAATATCATAAACATCAATGTAATTTCCAAACATTGCCACGGTAGATTTATCTTCAGTATTTATTGGTGTTCCTGTAAAACCAATAAATGAGGCGTTAGGAAGAGCCTCACGCAAATATTTAGCATATCCATAACGAATACCATTATCGGTTAGTTTTGCTTGCATTCCATATTGAGACCGATGAGCTTCATCAACCATTACGATAACGTTAGAACGGTTTGTAAGTATAGGCATATGTTCTTCACCTGTATCAAAGTTTGGTGAGAATTTCTGGATTGTACTAAAAACAATCCCGCCAGAATTCTTACTCATATACTTACGAACTTCTCCTCGTGATTCAGCGTGATCGGGGTTTTGTTGTAGATATTCATGAGCAGCCGCAAAGGTACCAAATAACTGATCATCTAAATCATTACGATCGTTAATTACTAAAATAGTTGGATTACCAAGTTTACGAGCTACTATTCCAGAATAAAAGACCATCGACAATGATTTACCAGAACCAGTCGTATGCCAAACAACACCAATTCGTTTGTCATCAGGATCAGCCAATACTTTTGATGTTCTTTTTACAGCTTTATTAACCATATAGTATTGATGATATGCTGCTAAAATCTTGATTGTCTTATCGCCATCACTTTCAAAAAGAATAAAATTCTGAATGATGTTTAATAAATCAGATGGGGTAAGCATGTATTTTATCAATATTTCTAATTCCATCATTGAATCGTCAATATCTACATTTTTCGGCTCGCGCCACCGCATAAAGCGATCAATTCCTGCTGTTAATGACCCAGCTCGCGCATTAATCCCATCAGAAACAATTAAAATTTCGTTATATTGCATATAAGAAGATATCTCTTCTTTATAAGTAGAAAATTGGGCAAAAGCTTGTTGAATACCTACATTCGCATTTGCTGGGTTCTTTAATTCAAATGTAACTAAAGGAAGCCCATTAATAAAAAGAGTAATGTCTGGTCTTCTTTCATGTTCTCCTTGTTTCATTGTAAATTGATTTGTTGCAACAAAAGTATTGTTATCAACATTCTTAAAATCAATCGGATACAAAGTTATAGTTCGGTCTTCACCTTTAATTGATGTTTTTACTTTTGCTCCGCTGATAATTAATTCATGAAGCTTATGATTATTAAGCATCATATCTGGGCTATCTGCTAGCATCTCAAATTGATGAATGGCATTACGGTATACTTCATCATTAAACCCAGGATTTAATTTGCGTAAGGCGTTTTCTAATTGTCCTTTTAAAATAGATTGTGTATGATCATTATTTCTCTCAGCATCTATTTCTGCATTCGGGCTAGTATAACTAGCACTTTTGTAGACTTGATAGCCAGCTTCATCAAGGCATCTTAAAGCAATGCCCTCGATATTTTCTTCGTTAAGATAACTTGCCACAATAAATCACCTCTTTCTGTTTGATTTAGGGAGATAAATGATAATTTAGCAGCTTAAAAATATTTATTAAGCAAAGTCTGCTTAAGTTTCGATAATTGTTGATTTTCTTTAATTAGGTTTAATCTTTGACTATAAATTGGTGCTAGTTGACTATCCATTTTCTCTAAAAATAATTGAGAGGGAATATATACTGGTGATGATTTTAAATCACTTCTTTTGATATGACCCATGGTTGTAGCTTTTCCAGCGGCAATTGCTTGAAACCTCAATAAATGATACTTAGTCCATTCATAGATAAACCATGCAGGATACTTATTAGAGGTAACCTTAAATAAATGTTGATTAAGACCTGCTTTGTCTCCCGTCCAATTTTTTACTAATAAAGTTCCTGACCACGAAAAAATTATGTCGCCAGTATTAACTATTACAGAATTATCAAGATTAGCCGAACATCTATCGGACGAATCATCAGTATTTCCTTGATTTAACTCTTTTATTTTAAGAACTGGTAAGCTTTCTTCATTAGAATTAGGCCTATACTTTTGCATAGCTAACCCATTTTTATAATTTGCAATTTGAGTTAAGTCTGATTTTTCAAAATCGTCATTAATCATATATTTTTTGAATATATTAGTTAATAAAGCATCTAAATTATCATTTATTCTTTTATTAAGTTGTATTTTTCTCTCTATCAGTTCAATTTTACTTGCAATTTCATCTTGAATATCTTTCTTTGGCAAGTCTAACTCGACTTTAGACAAAGCTGCAATAGTAATTTGAGATTGAGCTGACCCAGAATCTAGATTGCGTAAATTCAAGCTACCTAAAAGAAGCTGTAAATATTTTTTATTTATAAGCTTATCATTAATAATATCCACTATAATTGATAAATTAGTTATGAATGATTTTGGTGGGGCAATCTTTACATCTCCTGTACCGCCAACACCACGAGCAACAACAATAATTACAGACTTATCATACATATAAATTGGATAAAACCCAGATATTTTGTAACCCGTAAATATTGGATATCCACTATCTCGGATTAAATCTTTATTAGGCATCTTCCCATATTTTAGATTAGCAATTTCCCCTAATTGTTTTTTCACATTCCATCACCCTATATACTTTCTATGTGCTATCTTTACATTTTGTTGTTTAACCATCGCATAATGTAAAGTTGTATCTATTCGTTTATGTCCTAAAAGACGCTGTAATTGTTCGATCGGCATTCCCTTATCTATTGCTGTTGTAGCTAACGTTCTTCTAAATTTATGTGGATATACACGCGAAATTCCTAATCTTTTACCTAAATGCTTTAATCGTGATTCAACTCCCCCAATTGTTAATCGTGTATGTTTCTTATATAACGAAACGAATAATGCTTCATTACTATCTGTACGAGTATATAAATATTTCTGCAAATGCAATTTAGCCCTTGCATCAAAATAAGCAATTCTTTCTTTACTACCTTTACCAAAAACAATGCATTCACGCTCTTGAAAATTAATATCATCTCTATTCAACAATACCAATTCTCCAACCCGCATACCTGTTGAAGCAAGGAAATCAATCATTGCTAAATCACGAATATTCTTACAATTATCACGTAACTTTTCTAATTCTTCGTCAGTGTAGGTTTCCTTCACAGTTGTTGAAACCTTAACCTTATGAATCCTTCTTACTGGGCTCTTGATAATATAGTCCTCATCTTCTAACCAGTTAAAAAAGCTAGAAAGGATTCTTCTAATATTATCAATAGTTACCTTACTAGAGTTATGAACTTCTTGATAATTAGTCAGATAGTTACGTAGCTCATCTGTCACGATTTCTTTAGCATTTTTACCAATTGAGGACAGAGCTTTAGTAATGGTAGTTTTATAGTACTTTAACGATTTTTCCGAGCATCCTTCTGCTCTTTTAGAAGCAAAGTATTTAGCAAGTAACTGTTGGTTATCCTTATAACTATCTACTTGTTTATTCCCCGTAGTAATTAGTTCATCTAGTGCATTTCTTAGACATAATAATTGTTGATTATTCAAGTATGGCAACATTTTTTGAATCAATTTTTCAGACTCTACTCTTTGCATGAATCAATTCTCCGTTTTTGAAAAATAATACACCACAGAGAGATGCTTAGTAGATTAAATGATAATTTACTTAAATTTACAACTGCATATTTTGATTCTGTTAAGAAAGAACAATATGTTGCTTTGAAAAAACTATTAGATGTACGAGATGGGACTCATAATTCTCCTAAACAGCAAAAAACTGGTTACCCTCTTGTTACATCTAAAGCTATAAAAGAAAATACCATAGACTTTTCTAAAACAAAGTTAATTTCAAAACTTGATTTTGAGGAAATAAATAAGAGAAGTAAGGTTAATACAAATGATATTCTTGTTAGTATGATTGGAACAGTAGGTATTATCTATAAAGTTATAGAAAATCCAGTCAACTTTGCAATAAAAAATGTCGGTTTAATTAAAGCAGGAGAAACATCGGATCTTGCTAACCTAGTCTATCTTTATCTAATTAGTAAAGAAGGGCAAAGTTATATAAATTCTCATCTGTCAGGCAGTACGCAACAATTTATATCATTATCAACTTTACGCAACTTACCTATTCCTACTCTTGATAATTTTACTATTGATCAAATAAATAAAATTGGAGAACTTTTATTATTGATTACACAGAATTCAAAGCAGAATGTAATACTTACTGCCCTGAGGAATGAGATATTAAATAAATTTTTCTAAACCATTAAATTATCATTTATCTTACTATTCTTCTCTATTTTTCTGGTAATTGGTAAAAGATATCTTAATATTTTCTTCTGCTCATCTAAACTGGGTATATCAACTTCAAAATTTGACATGACTTTAGTAGAAATTTCCTTAAAAGTTGATCCAGAAGCTATTTGCTCTAAATCTTGTTTACTAGTTTTCATAACAAAGTATAAATACTCAGGAATTACTAACTTTTCGTTAGGAATAATGCTTTTAAATCCCTGATTAGTTGCAATGGTATTTTTAGCAATAGCTACGTAGCCAATTGGAGCACGAGAACTGACTAAAATGCTATTAGCAGGAAGCAATTTAGCGCTAGACTTCGCCAATCCCTCATGTGTTATACTCCTACTGCCTTTTGCTATAAACATCTTGTTATATCCGCTCAAGTCTTTAGGAGTAAGCCATGGAATTCCTAATTCAGTATAATATTCTGGGTGTTTAGTTGATGGCGTTCCACCTCCAACAACCTTGCCAATTTCAGATAACCTAAATTTCATATCCAAGCTCCTTCAATACATCTTTAATTTGGGCTTGTAACTTGTTACTTTCCTCAAATTGTTCTTTTAATTCACTAGTTAGTCTCTTCATTTTAACTTCGTATGGTTCGCCATCGTCTTCTTGTTTAGCAAGACCAACATAGCGGCCAGGAGTTAATACATAATCGTTTTTTGCAATCTCATCTAACTTCGCAATTTTACAAAAGCCAGCAACATCCTTATATTCTTGATCATTTGTACCACGGTAAGCATGGTAAGTATCCGCTACTTTTTTAATATCATCATCATTAAATGCACGATGAGTTCGATCAATCATCTCACCTAAATTACGTGCATCAATAAATAATGTTTCACCCTTTCGCGAGCGTTCATCCTCAGATTCCTTATTCATATCAATAAACCATAATGAAACTGGAATTCCTGTCGAATAAAACATTTTTTCAGGTAAAGCAACAATTGCATCAATCTTATCATCTTCTAAAATCGCTTTACGAATAGCAAATTCTTCCTTATTAGAAGTCGATAAGGCACCGTTAGCTAAGACAAAGCCTGCTTTCCCATCTGGTGCTAATTTACTAATAATATGTTCGATCCAGGCATAGTTTGCATTTCCTGTTGGTGGAACACCGTATTTCCATCTAGCATCTTCTTGAAGCTTTTCGCCACCCCAATTTTTAATGTTGAATGGTGGATTAGCCAAAATATAGTTAAAACGAACACCTTTATGTAAATCATTAGTGAAGGTGTCTCCTTGGTGGGGGCCTAAATCACTATCAATTCCTCTAATCGCTAAATTCATCTTGGCTAATTTCCAAGTAGTTGGGTTAGATTCTTCACCAAATACGTGAAGATCCTTCAACTCTCCCTGATGATGACGAACGAACTCTTCTGATTGAACAAACATTCCACCTGAACCACAACAAGGATCATAAATACGTCCTTTATAAGGCTCAATCATTTCAACTAAGATTTTAACAATTGACCGTGGTGTATAGAATTCACCACCATGTTTACCCTCTTGGCTAGCAAATTCATTTAAGAAATATTCGTAAACACGACCTAAAACATCTTTATCTGTAGATTCTTTAGTTCCAACCTTAATGTCCGAAATTAAATCAACTACTTCACCCAAGCGTGTTTTATCAAGATCTGGTGAAGCATAATTTTTACTCAAAATCCCTCGAAATGAATCATTGCTTTTTTCAATCGCGGTCATTGCATCATCAATTACTTCACCAATTTGAGGTGTTTTAGCAGCATGTTCTATTTTTGACCAACGAGCCTCTTGAGGAACCCAGAAAATATTATTTTCTAGATACATGTCTGGATCTTCTGCATCTTCAGGATATTCTGTTTTTAAAAGCTCTTGTCTTCTTTCATCAAAGGAATCCGACGCATACTTAAGAAAAATTAATCCTAATACAACATTACGATATTCTGATGCATCCATGCTTCCACGTAATGCATCAGCAGCCTTCCATAATTTATCTTCAATATTTAGCTCTTTAGACTTTGTTGCCAAAATAAAAACTCCTATCTTTACATATTTTCATAAAATTCACGCATCTTTTTTGCCATTAAATGGCGACGTTGATTTAGAAAGTCGCTATAGTTATGAAAATCATAATCAACTATTTCTTCTGGAATTGCATTTTCATTATTATTTGTTTCTGACATAAACTCAGTAATATTCTTATCACTTAAATAATCTTTAGGGGCCTTATCACTAATCTCTAAATTCTTTGGCTGAGTAACCCAAACATAATTTGCGATTTGGTTGATATCACCTTTTGAAAAACCATTTTTACGTAAGTATGCTTGTGGAAATATATGATGAATATTCCCTTCTTCTAACATTACCGTTTCTGTTGATGTATCTTTTGCTAGCCAAGCAGTATCTTTTCCATAGATCTGTGACATTTGAAAAATCCGCCAGCTCGATGCTTGAGTAGATTGAACTCGTAGCATATTTGGCAAAGTTCCATTCCAAAATGAATCATTCATTTCTCGATCTAAAATATCATCCAGAACATTAATTGGATTTGCATCACGACTAATCATCTTTAGGTCACTTTCTGTGATAGTTTCTGAAGATCCACTGTAACGTCCGGTTAATGCTGACATAATAATCCATCGTTTCAAATATGAAGCAATCTTTTCTTGGGAGAGATTAGTACTTCGATGAAGATAAAGAAATAAAATGTAGCCAAAGTTAAACACTCCATGCCCCACTAATCCAAGTTTGCCACTATTTCGCATCCCCATATCACGAAGAATCATCAAATAACGTTGGAAATTAGATTTATTAAAGACTAAGGTAGCTCCTATTTGCATTTTTGCGTAATTAGCCTTCATTCCTTCTTCACTATAATTTCGTGCTTCAAAGTCACGTCCAGAAATTAAGCTAACCATATCTGATAATTTCCCACGTTTAAATGAAGTTGCCAAGATTAAATGCAGAATATCTGCGTACCTAGGCTTATATATTGGATTTACCTCACTTGCAATCCACTTAATTTGGTTAAACTCTTTGGTGTTAGCAAAGTCAGAATCAAATTTCACGATATTTTCTAATAAATTTGGATCATTCAGAAGCTGTACAAAATATTCAATTTGTTTTCTTAAGTTATTACCGCCGTGAACTGTATCTGCAGATAAACGTGACATTGCTAAATCCGCAGATGATAAGGAAACACCTTTTGAGTTAATTCTATTAAAAATATCAGTAACCGCACCAATGCTTAGGTTATATCCTAGTTTGATATCACCTATTTCAGACTGCCGAATTGCAAGCAATTTCTGTAAAGTAGCCCCTAAATTTTCTGGTGCCATTCCTAACTTTTTTGCATTATCTGTTACATACGAATAAGAATTAAAATCTGACTTAAAAATATCAGAAATGTCATTTATCCATAATGGATCTTTCTCAATTGCGCTGTTTAAAGTATTAAACTCTCCAGTACTTGGTTTAAATGATATCTTTATTCGTTTAGTTATGTATTGTTGAGATACAACCTTTTCGCCACTGAGAGCTGCTTTTAAAGCTGTCAGTCTCTGCTGTCCATCAATAATAATCTCTTTATTATTGGATGATGAATCATTCTTTAATCCTATTGCCGGATTTTGCCATGTAACGATATATCCAATAGGATAACCATTATATAGTGAATCAATTAAATCTCTAACCTTTGCTGTGGACCAAACAAATGGACGTTGCATTTCTGGCAATCCAATTTTCCCCTGTTTAATCCAACCAAGAATTTCTTCTATCGTTACATTATCAACATGATAGTTTTTTACCATACTTTATATCCTTAAAATCAATATTTATTACAATTAGTAATCCTATAAATTATATACTCTAAAGTAAAGTGTGAAAAGTTAGCATACAAATGTACCAGCTATAGCTATGATTTCTTCTCCTCCCCAAATCATAAGTCAATCTACATCCCTGCAAAAATGCTATAATCAAACCATAACCTATCTAAGGAGGAGAATTGTATGTTTGAAGCTTACAAATACTACTGGCAAAACGCCTTTAAGTACCGGGCTACTTCAACGCGAGCAGACTTTTGGTGGCCAGTACTAGTTAATTTCATCATTTTTGTTATTTTATATTTCTTGCTGGCAATCGCTGGTTTTGCTTCTGTCACTTCGATTATGAACGGTTATAATCATGGTGGTGGATTCTTAATTTTCTTGCTTTTCGTTATTGCAGTATTTGCCATTGCTATTATTATTCCTGGAATTGCTATTTGTGTCCGGCGGGTTCGCGATACTGGCTTGACGGGCTGGACTGTCTTAGTTTTCTGGTTACTTTCCCTTATTTTTACAAGTAACGACAGTGCAGTGATGGAAACTATTTCCTCAGTCATTGATATAATTTTCTTAGTTATTCTTTGTTTGCCAACAGGCTATGTCAGCAAGCATGGGTGGTGGAGTGCCAATTACGATAATGATATTACTATTCCATCATTACGAAACAACGACTAATTAAAAGAGCTGGTGCCTCGAATGCAGCATCAGCTCTTTTAATTTAATTATTAACCTTAATTATCCTTTGTAAATAGGTTGGTATGAACCCCGTAAAGTGATCTTATCAAGTCCGTTATCAAGGTTGTACTTGTCGTCGCTAAGCTTCTTTTCCCGGTAACCTGCCCGTGAAAAAGCTTCAGCTAGGCGCGCCATAAATTCTTGCCCACCTTCTGCAGTTTCATAAACCATGTGGTCAATATATTGTGGCATATTTGTACTCTTCCGCAATAAAGTGATTAAGTACACCTGCTTATCAGTCTTGTTAATTTCTGAGGTATTTTGCATCAATGACATATCTATTTCCTCCTATTCAATCCAAGAATTCTCTTCCTATTCATATTATAAATTATGAACGGGATTAGTCAAAACTGTTTATCAAAATTTTCGCTTATTTTGGTATACACTCATCAAACTGAAGGGGAATAGGGCCAACCCAAGCAAAACTAACTCATTATTATCTGATCCTGTTTGGGGTAATTGCTTTTCATTTGTCGATTGTAATTTCCTAGCGTTTGCTTGTTTTGAAGTTCTTACCGCATCTTTGGGACTAACATCATTTGAAAAATTAAGCTTACTTGGGGCAGCTTGAAATTCATAAACCGCTTTTTCGCCTAAATTGTGTACAACAACTTTTGAGATATTTGCTGCGTCTTTATTTTGTTGCTCACTAGGTTGAGCATCATTATTTAACTTTTGGTAATCGCTTCGGAAGATTAATTTATCCTTTTCTTCAAACAATTTTCCTAATGCTAATAAAATCAGATCACTGCCCTTTTCTCCTTCTAGCTGAATCCCCAATGGTAATCCTTGTGCGTTAACATAGGTTGGCAAACTTAATGCTGGCTCTCCTGCTAAGTTAGCTAATTGCGTAAATGGCGTTTTGCTTAACCCATGATACCAAGCATTGTAAATAACATCCATTTGTTGATCAAAAGGCATATTAGCCATTTGCAAAATTTTAGCAACATCTGCTGGTAAAAATGCCGGATCAGAATTTAACGGTGCGACTGTTGCGGTAGTTGGCGTTAAATAAATCGGATATTCTTCATGAAAACTCTTCATCTGAGCCGCAACTAATGCCAGTTCATTATTATAAGTTTGCTTTATTTCTTTAGGTGCTTTTTTACTAGCTTCATATAGTGCATATGTCATTGGACTAACCACATGCTCTGTAACATCGCTAGCTTGTAGATTACGATGCAGTTTTTGCTGGGCTAGATAATTGGCAACAGTTCCATCGCTCAAGGCACCTAAATAGTAAGCACGCATCAACTTTACTCCATTAACCGGACTATCCTTTTCGACTACTTGGAAACCTTGTTGCCGTAAAAAGGCCACTGCATTCAGAACTGCTTTTTCAGCATCAGGACTGACAACGGAGCCAACTGGCGATTTTAATGAATATGCAATTTTTAAATCTTGAAGCTTAAGTGGAAATTCTTTTAATAATGATTTGCGCTTTGGATCCATTAATCCTTCAAATAGCTTGATCGTGTCATCAATCCGCCGCGTTTCCGCAAAGTTAACCACTGAGGGTGTTAATGAATCCCCAAGAATAATTCCCTGAGTAGGTTTTAACCCAATTACACCTGACCACGAAGCAGGAATTCTTAAGGAACCACCAGCATCATTTCCTGTTGCAATCGGTACTATTCCAGCAGCCACACTTGCTGCCGCTCCGCCAGAAGACCCGCCGGCATTTCGCGTGAGGTCCCACGGATTATGCGCAGGCCCATATAAATTAGAATCAGTCACGTTAATTAATCCTAACTCAGGATAATTTGTTTCACCAACAATTACGAACCCCATTTCCTGTAACTTTGCTACAAAATTTTTAGTGTAGCCATAACGATTATCTTGCATATACGGCAGTCCATTCGTATTCGGATACCCTTTATATGCCTGTCCCAACCCTTTAATTAGAATTGGCACCCCGTAAAAAGGTTGCTCTGAATTAGAGGTTGTAGTTGGTAAAGCATTTACTTGTTGGCTTGCATTTACTGGATCTTGATAAATCACACTATTAAGATCCTTATTTTGCTCTACTTTTTGATATGTATTATCAACTAGCTGTTGACTATCAACTTGCTGATCTTTAACTTGTTGTGCAGTTGCAAGAGCGGATTGGTTTTCAGTGCTCGTAATCGTTTTTGAACTTTGAGCATCAACTTTAACATCAGTTTGAATGTTAGTTTCAGCTGCCTCAGATGCATGAATTGGTAAAGAATAAAATAAATTGAACCCTAAAGGAACTAATAAGGAGAGAGTAAAACGTAATTTCCAATGCTTTTTCATTACAGTACCTCCAAAATCGGATATTACATTTTAATTATACGTTAGTCGAATGCGCTTTCAATTTTAAAATATGCAATAAAAAAGCGAGGTAACAATACTTTATTGTTTCCTCACTTAATAAAAATAACATTTTACAAATATTTATTAGTCAAAGTCTTAACATGTTGTGTACCGATCAAGAAGTATGCAACGGCAACGATTGACCAGGCCCAAACAATATGCCCGAAGAATTCAGAAAAATGTTCATCAAATGGAATATCCCATGGTGCTGGAGTGGTTCCAAGAGCCGGCATAAGAATAATGTGCCATATAATCCAAATAAGAATCCCATTCTTAAAATTTATGGTAATGATTATGGTACTACTTCCTTATTAAGTGTCAATGATCTTAAACGTCTTATACCTTTCATCTTATTACTGTAACTTTCCGTAATTAAGTGTTACTATAATGGCGAAAGGAAGCATAATCATGGAAATTAATGCAGATGCTCTTAAGAACTTCCAAGACTCGAAGTTCAATTTTGTAGATGCAAATGGTAATGATGTAGACTTTGATAACTTAGATGAAAGTGTAAAGTACACTCTTCGTGATGGCGAAACAGTTGTTGAAGATGATATGCATGCCAAAGAAGTTGTCGATACCATTAATAATGAATATGGTAAGACGATGAACGTTTAATTTCTTGAGATATGTAAAATAAAAATGGGTTCCTATCATTTAATCCTTGATGGGAACCCATTTTTTACTTTCTAAATTGCTTCTCTTACCCAAGAGTTCTAAAATTAGAGATAAATTGAAAGATAAGGAGCTCTTATTTATGATGAACATTTTATTAATCATCTTAACAGCAATTTTTATTATCGAAAGTATTTTTGAAGTTCGTTATTTTTACCAAATTCGAACTATTTTTAATCAATCGGGTCGTATTGAACCTACTAAACGAGTTCAGCGAATCGTCACAATTGAAACTCAATGGTCATGGATTTCATGGATCTTCTTACTTCTACTGTTCGTTTTACCAGACATGTATACCGCTATTCTCATCTGTGTTATTACCCTTATTGAAACATGGGTGGTCTACGAACTTTACAATGCTCGCGAATATGCTAAGAAAATCAATGAAAAATAATAAAAAAGAGGAAGGTGTTACAAGATCAACGCCTTCCTCTTTTTTATACTACACGCACTTTTGTTAATAGTTCATAAACATAAGACAACTCACTTGGACGAAAAGCGCCATGGAGGGTTCCCACTTTTTTAAAGCCGCTCTTAGTTGCGATTCGTTGCATTGCCATATTATTTTCATTTGTACTTAAACGAATTGATTTGATTTCTGGACGCTCGGTCTCCAAATACTCAATCAAACTCAAAAATAATTTAGATGCATATCCTTTTCCTGCATGTTGTGAATGAATAGCTACGCGGTGGATTACAACATAATTTTCAGTATTAATTAGCCACTCCCCGTTAAGCTTATCATAAAAATGATCCGGAGCTTCAACAATTGCTAACGTGCCAACTGTTTGTCCATCATCTGCTTTAACGAGATAAGCATAACCATTCTCAATATCTTCTTTCACATGGGTAACGTTCGGATAATCCCCCTGCCATTGATCAACGCCCCGCTCAGCTAACTGGTTACGTCCATCACGTAAAATATCTACTACTACATCTAAATCTGCCATTGTTGCTTTCCGGATTTTCATTGTAATCCCTCCTTAAAATCGTTGGTTACAGCTAAACCATAACAAATTAAGCAATTAATAGTATCATACCTGGAGATTCCTATGCAATTACTTTTTATTTTTTTAATTTAGGAAATCGATAAACTAATATTAAATAAATCATTGACATCGCTTACATCGAATATTATATTATTAGGTGTAACGATAAACTAAAGCGTTTTCAAATAAATAAAGGGAGAATTACTACAATGAATTATTTTATCGGTGTTGATGTTGGAACTACTTCTACAAAGGCAGTTCTATATGACCAAAATGCAACTGTGTTAGATCAATTTAGCCAAGGTTATTCCCTTTACCGCGATGCTAGTGGAATGGCTGAACAAAACCCAACTGCAATTGTCGAAGCAGTCGAAAAAGTTATTCATGATGCAGCACAAAAAGCAGATTTAACAAACGGAAAATTGTTAGCGGTATCATTTTCTAGCGCTAACCAAAGTGTGATTATGCTCGACAAGAATTTTAATCCTCTTTCACGAGTAATCACTTGGGCCGATACACGTGCGCGAGTTGTTGCAAACGAATTAAAGAATAGTCCTGCCGGTCAGCAAATTTATGCTAAAACAGGTACACCTATTCACCCTATGTCCCCATTGACCAAGATTATGTGGCTCAATAAGACGCAGGCAGATAAAGTTGCTCAAACGGCATATTTTGGCGATATCAAATCCTATCTCTTCCACCAATTTTTCAATACGTTTAAAGTTGATGTCTCCATTGCTTCCTGTACCGGAATGATGAATGTCAATACATGTGACTGGGATGATCAAGCATTAGAACTCGCTAATGTCAACCGTTCTCAATTACCAGAAATCGTAAACGGAACAACTCAGGCACATGGCCTAACAGCAGCGGCCCAAGAAAAAATGGGCATCCCCGCTAACACACCATTTGTTTATGGTGCCTTTGACGGTGCTTTATCTAATTTAGGTGTGGGAGCAATTAAACAAAATACTGTCGCCATTACGATTGGGACTTCAGCTGGTGTTCGGGTGGTAACTGACCATCCAGTGATCGATCCTCAGCAACGACTCTTCTGTTACGCCGTTGACAAAGGATTATGGGTAGTCGGTGGTCCGCTTAATAATGGTGGCGATGTCTATCAGTGGGCCGTTGAGCACCTAGTTGATGCTAGTGCAGTTAAAAATGAAAACATTGATCCATACACTCTTGCCAATCAGGTAATTGCAGGTGTTCCCGCGGGAGCTCACGGCTTGCTTTTCCACCCCTTCCTTGGCGGTGAACGGGCTCCATTATGGGATGCTAACGCGCGTGGTAGTTTCTTTGGCCTTTCCCATATTCACACCCGTGCTGATATGCTGCGCTCAGTAATGGAGGGAATTTGTATGAATATTGCAACTGTTTTCCAAGCTGTTCGCGACCTTGTTGGTAATCCCGCAAGCGTAACTGCAACTGGCGGTTTTGCGCGGGCCGAAGTTTGGCGGCAAATGTTAGCAGATGTCTTAAACTGTCCAGTTAATATCCCAAACTCATTTGAATCTGGTTGTCTCGGAGCAATCACCATGGCAATGAAGAGTTTAGGAATGATTGAAAACTACGAAATCATTAAAACACTAGTTGGTGATATCAGTTCTTATCAACCAAATCAAGCAGCGGTTAATGTATATCAAAATTATTTACCACTCTTTAAACAGGTCGAGGGATTATTAACACCAGCCTATTCGACCATTGCTAAATTACAACAACAATCTACTACTCATTAGGGGGTTAATTATTATGCCTTTACTTATTGTTTTAATCGGGGTTATTATCTTAATTTTCATGATTGTTAAACTAAAGATGAACACTTTCGTTGGTTTAGTAATCACTTCATTCATCGTCGGCTTGTTACTCGGCCTTCCACTTACAAAAATTCCGCAGACAATTGAAACTGGGATTGGCGGCCAACTGGGACACTTAGCCATCATCTTCGGTTTCGGATCAATGCTTGGTAAATTAGTTTCTGATGCCGGTGGTGGATATCGAATTGCGACAACATTGATTAATAAGTTTGGTCGGCGCTGGATTCAAGTTGCTGTTATCCTTGCTTCCTTTATCATTGGGTTAGCATTATTCTTTGAAGTTGGGCTTGTCGTTGTTTTACCAATTATCTTCATCATTGCCCGCGAACTTGATATGCCATTGATGTACCTCGGAATTCCAATGGCAGCAACCTTAAATGTTACCCACGCTTTCTTACCACCACACCCCGCCCCAACTGCTATCACCGACATTCTGGGAGCTAATCTTGGCCATGTATTATTGCTTGGTATTTTAGCTGCAATTCCAACAATCATTATCGCTGGTCCAGTTTATAATTGGGTATTACAAAAAGTTTATCCACGTGTTTACCGTAAAAATATTGATATTTCAGTTCTTGGCGAATATAAAGAATTCAAGCTCGAAGAAACGCCGAAATTCGGTATCTCTGTCTTAACTGCAATGATGCCAGTTATCTTAATTGCCTTCGCTACTATTTGTTCATTTATTTTCCCTAAAAACAATCCAGTTAATGAATTCATTCAATTTATTGGTGCTCCTGACCTTGCAATGCTTCTTTCATTAATTTTTGCAATCTTTACGATGGGACTACAACGAAACAAAAAAATGGAAGAAATATCAACTGCCCTTGCCGACTCAATCAAGCAAATTTCTGTAATGCTTTTGATCATCGGTGGTGGTGGTGCCTTCAAGCAAGTTCTTGTTGATGGTGGAATTTCAAAATATATTTCTGGTTTATTCGCTCAAACCAATATTTCACCAATTCTCGCTGCTTGGTTAATCACTGCTTTATTACGGATGTCACTCGGATCATCAACGGTTGCTGCGATGACGGCTGCCGGACTTGTAGTTCCAATGGCTCACCAATTTGGTGGTAACTCAATTATGGCAACATTAATGGTTCTTTCCATCGGTGCCGGTTCTGTATTTTGTGGACACGTTAATGATGCAGGTTTCTGGATGATCAAAGAATACTTTGGCCTTTCATTAAAAGAAACTTTACTTTCGTGGACAACGCTTACTTCCGTTTTAGCCCTCGCTGGGTTGGGAGCCGCCTACGCTATTTCATTATTTATCTAAGTCAATTTAAGCGTCCTAGTGAATTAGCTAGTGACGCTTTTTATATGGTTTGGTATTCTTAATAATAGTAGAACTATTAAGGATGATGAATAAACAAATGACGCAACATACTACTATCGCTGACGTTGCTAAAGCAGCTGGTGTTTCAGCGACTACCGTTTCGCGTATTATTAATGGTCGTTATGATAAAATGCGCCCAGCAACGCGGAAACGAGTGGAAAAAGCAATTAAAGACCTTCACTTTGTTCCAACCGCTTCTGCACGACAGCTTCGCCAAACTCATAGTCACGTTGTTGGAATCCTCGTTGGAGATATTTCTAACCCATTTTCATCTTTACTCGCCAAAGGGATTGATGATATTTTGCAACAGGCAGGCTATGATATCCTCCTCATGAATACAAACAACTCGCAGGAAAATGAAAGTCGTGCTCTTCAGCGGCTATACCAGCAACGAGTTGACGGAATTATTGTCCAACCTAATTCCCGCCACTTTAATCAATTTGCTCCTGCTATTCATAACGACATTCCCCTAGTGATCGTTGACCGTGAAGTTGATGACCAGCCTTCTACAGTTGGTAAGGTAACTTCTGCTAATCGCGATGCTTGTTATAACCTCGGTAAGACCCTGTATCAAAACGGATATCAGAATATTTTAACTGTGAGTGCCCACTTTGCAGAAGCATCTGGTCAAATTCCCCGAATTGCTGGTTTAAAGGTTGCTGCTGCTGATAATGGGCTAAGCTATCACAATATTGAAACCCGTGGACATGATCGCCAATGGCTTGCTAAAACGTTTCTGCAACAGTTAAATGAGCTCAAAGGCAAAACTGCTGTCGTTTCATTAATGGGCCCCATTTTATTTGACCTTTTAGCAATTTTTAAAGAACTAAACCTTTCTTTCCCTGATGATCTTGGCTTAGTTAGCTTTGATGACTGGGAATGGTCGCAGTATGTCGCTAATGGAATTTTTCTGTTGAAGCAAGATATGGAGTTAATGGGCAATTTAGCAGCTAATAAGCTTTTAACGCAAATTAACCAGCAAAGTACAATCAGTTCCACTACCCTTTTACCAGTTGAAACCATTGCACGCCAGTCACTTTAGCATATAATATTACAAAGAGAATTAAATTGAGTTTTTAAAGGAGAACAATAAATGAACTACTTAATTGGTGTTGACGTTGGAACCTCTAGCACAAAAGCCGTTTTATATAATCAAGATGCGCAGGTGATCACACAAGCTAATTATGGCTACGAGTTACACCGTAATGCGGCAGGAATGGCAGAACAAGAGCCAGAAGAAGTAATCAATGCTGCTGAACGAGCTATCCATGATGTTGCAGCAGCGGTTGATTTCAGTACAGGTAAACTACTGGCAGTCTCAATTTCAAGCGCAAACCAAAGTCTCCTCTTATTAGATAAAGATAAAAAGCCCCTTTCACGGTTAATTACCTGGGCAGATAGTCGAGCTCAGCGCGCAGCAGATAACCTCAAGATGATGACTGAAGGCCAACAATTGTACATGAAGACGGGGGTTCCTGTTCACCCCATGTCAACATTGACAAAGCTCCTTTGGTTAAGGGAAGACGAACCAGATTTATTTAGCCGTACAGCATATTTTGCTGATATTAAGGCTTACCTTTTCTACCGGTTATTTAATGAATTTAAGGTTGATATGTCAATCGCTTCCTCAACCGGCTTGATGAACCTTAAAACTTGTGATTGGGATGACCAGGCACTTCGGGTTGCAGGGATAACCAATGATCAACTGCCTGAAATTGTCGATGGAACAACTCAAGCAATTGGTTTAGTGCCTAAAGCCCAAGAAAAACTAGGAGTACCCGCTAATACGCCATTTATCTATGGCGCTTACGATGGTGCCCTTTCAAATATTGGTGTTGGTGCAACCAAGCAAAATACAGTAGCAATTACAATCGGTACTTCCGCAGCTGTACGAGTCGTAACTGATCACCCTGTTATTGATCCAGAACGCCGCCTCTTCTGCTATGCTATTAATAAAGGATTGTGGGTCGTTGGTGGCCCGCTTAATAATGGTGGCGATGTCTATGAATGGGCAGTAAAACACCTTGTCGATAGTAGCGCAGTTAAAAACGAACAGGTGGATCCTTATACTTTAGCAAATCACGTTATTGAAGGAGTACCAGCAGGCGCACATGGTCTCCTCTTTCATCCCTTTCTCGGCGGTGAACGGGCCCCATTGTGGAATGCTAAAGCGCGTGGTAGTTTCTTTGGCCTTTCTCATATCCATACACGGGCTGATATGCTACGAGCAGTCATGGAAGGAATTAGTATGAACATTGCAACCGTCTTCCAAGCAGTCCGAGCGTTAGTCGGTGAACCAGCGAGCGTTACTGCAACAGGTGGCTTTGCTCGTTCAAAAGTATGGCGCCAAATGCTTGCTGATATCTTAAACTGTCCGGTTAACGTTCCTGACTCATTTGAATCTGGCTGCCTTGGTTCAGTAGTTATGGCCATGCAAAGTTTGGGAATGATCACTAGCCTTGATACACCACAAAAGTTCATTGGCAAGGTTAGTTCTTACCAGCCAGATCCAGCCGCAGTAAAAGTATATCAACGCTATACTCCGCTCTTCCAACAAATTGAAGATATGCTTGCTCCGGCTTATTCTGAAATCGCTAAACTGCAAGAACGACAAAACAATTAAAGAATTAAAAATCGATCTTACATCAGAACGTGATTGTAAGATCGATTTTTTAATTATGACTATTCTGTTAATAGGTTCTTAATATTACCTTTAGTATTTCTCGAATCAATATAAATCGCTTCCATCCATGTTATGATTAATTCGTGGTAAAAAAACATTTATAGAAAGGAAGTGGTACTAATGGCCGCATGGAAAAAATGGTGGGTTTCATTTGTAATGATGCTTCAGGTAATTGTTGGACTCGTTGTCGTATCGTTATGGTTTTATCGAGACCAGACTTGGACGATTCCAATTAATGATTGGCTTCATAGCCCCATCGGTCAAAGTTTCTCAGCAGGCGTTGCAGTATTTTTAATCATTGTTGCCTTAACCGTAATAGTAATTGCTGTTTTTCGTCCAACAACAACTAAACAAATGACAATTGCTAAAGATGGTGCTAATAAAGTTCAAATTGATCAGCATGCAGTTGAACACAGCTTAACTACTTCAATTGCTAAATTTGACCTTTATAACCCAGTGATTAAACTTAAAATGCACCGGAATAATCGTAATGCAGACGTTACCGTTCATGGAATGCTCTCTAAGAGAACCAATCCAAAACTAATTCATACAGTCCTACTCCAGACAATTAGAGAAAACCTCAAGCGGGACTTCGACATTAACCTTAATAAATTACACATTAAGCTAAGTCCCTACTCAAACAGAGAATCAGTTAACATTGTCTAAAAAAGGAGGTACTCCATGAAACTTGCTACAATTGGCGTTATATTAGGATTGCTTATCAGTATCAGTTGGATTATGTGGGGCTTTTTCCCAATGATCGGCATTCTATTAGCTATCACTATCTTGGGTGGGATTGGCTATATTCTTGATGCAAAGGGCTATTCATTAAATAAACTTGCGATAAAAATGTTAGATAAATTTGCCAACTAATTCAAGGAGGAATTAATATGACAACCACTACAAATAATAAAACAATTGATGAGCAGTTAACATTCGATGATCAAGTAATTGAGAAAATCGCCGGAATCACCGCTAGCAAAGTTCCTGGAATCCTTTCCCTTGATGGAAATATGTTTAGTGAATTAGCAGATAAAGTAACTTCCGGAAGCAATCCAACAAAGGGAATTAATGCTGATGTTGGTGAAAAGCAAGTCGCATTAAAAATGGAAGCTACCATCGAATATGGCAAAAGTGCTCCAGAAATTTTTAAGGCTGTTTGTTCTGAAGTACAGCATGCAATCAATAAAATGACTGGCTTGAATTTAGTTAAGTTTGAGTTACATATCAATGACGTTAAGACAAAAGAAGAAGTAGAAAAAGATACAAAATAAGGAAACGAGCTAAGCATCACGAGCACCTTCGTTTTCACCACGGAGTCCCCATATGCAACATAAGCCTCCAGCGTTCGGCTTTACCGAGCGTTGAGGCTTATTCTGCTTGCTTCCTATGAACGTGATTAAACTTTTACCATACTCTTTTACATAATAATCATTTAAAATGACGCCCTAAAATAACTAAATCACGTTTAATCCCATCAAGCTCTGCCACTTGTGGTAAAAGCCCCCATTGAGTAAAACCAAACGATTTAAATAACTTTAGGCTTGGAATATTATGACCAAAGATATAAGCCACGATTGTATTAACTGTTAAATTAGGCAATTGACCAATAATAAATTCCATGGTTTTTGTACCAATCCCTTGTGTTCGTGACCGTCGATCAAGGTAAATAGCAATTTCACTAGTATGATTATATGCTGGACGACCATAAAAATGTTCAAGAGCCACCCACCCGAGAACCTCATTTTGAGATTCGATTACCCAGATTGGATGATTTTCGTCAAAAGCTGCAAACCATTCTTTACGTTCGTCAACTGTTATCGGGGTAAGGTCTGCAGTCGCTAACCGTGATGGAATAATTTGATTATAGATTTCAACAATTTTTGGTAAATCTTCAAGTGTTGCTTTTCGGTATCCTAACTCCAATATACTTCCCCTCTAAAAATTTCCTAAACTAATTTTTTTGAACCATTCGAACTAACCTAATCATCATACTTAATAAAATTCCTATTGATGCTAGTAAGGTATATCGCCGTAATTGTTGATTTTCTTCAGTTAATAATTTTATTTCTCGTCGCATAGCTTTTTTCTTCACTGTAAGCACCGCCTTCATTAATTCTAACAAGATCATCATATCATATTATTTGCGATTGCTTCTTAATATTTTATCTTTATCCTGTTAATGGCTATAATAAAAATCATAAGGAAGTGTGTAGAGGGTATGATTTTAAACGATATTATCAGTATTTTATTATTTTGTGTGTTTGCTTATCTTTTTAATTTTAATTTTCACCGCGACAACTATGCCTATGCCATTGTGATGTTTATTGGCATGATGGTATTTTATGGCGATTTTTACCATCATCTCCCAATTAACTGGAAATTATATATTTTACTTATTGCTACGTTTTTATGGGCTTTATTCACAATTTTCATGGGAAGGCAAGCATTAATTAAACCAGCTCAACGTAAACATTTTTCTTATGCAACGATTATTGGAATTTTTGCAATTATTATCACTTTTATTTTCAGAATTATTCTTTAAAAGTAATGAGGGAGCGAGATCATGCAGTCGTAGTTGACTTCTATCACGCTCCCTTATTCTATTCCTAACAATCATGGGCTTGATCAATTTGAGAATTCAAGTCTGTATTACTAAGATCCAGAACTTCAAGATTATCTGTTAAAACACGTTTAGGACTGACAAGTGGCATTGTAAAGTATCGAGGATTAAACTTTACTTCCATTTCATCATCAAATTGGACTGCTGTATGACCTTTAATAAAAACATCCCCTAAATTGGAGGTAATCTTTTCATTATAATCTGGGGTAGCTAAGTCTTCTTTAACAAGAATTAGTCGATAATCACCATCTAAACTACAACTCCCAACTGCGGAAAATGGACCAACTCCATCATCAAAATCTAGGAGCATCTTTTTAGACGACAATTCATAACGTTGTAAACGCTCAATAGCTTGATCAGTAAATGTGATATTCATTAATATCAACCCCATTTCTTAAAATCAGTACTTATATTTTAGCTAATTAAGAATAAGCTTTGAAATTTAAAGCTCAAAAAAACTGAGAAAAATTGCAAAATCTTTCTCAGTTTTTTAATTAATTTATTTATTAACCTTCGAATGCATCAGTCAAAGGAGGAACAACTTGCTTCTTTCGTGATACAACACCTGGTAAATTCATCCGCTTGTTTTCGTTAAGTTTCTTACCAAAGGCTGCTTCAACCTTTTCAGCAGGATCACCAATAACTAATAATTCTGAGTCGCTGTTTAAGATGTTAGTAGCGATTAATAAGAATAAATCATAATCGTTATCATCCATCATACTTTGCATTTGACTTTCAAGATCAGCTTGACGACCAAAAACATCATCTAAATCGACGGTGTTAACTTGACCAATACGAACTTTCTTACCGCCAAGTTCAAAGGTCTTAGCATCACCATCAACGATATCAGCATCAGACTTAGCACCAAGGTTAGTACCAGCCTTAAGCATTTCAATACCGTACTTTTCGTAATCTTCAACGCCAGCAATCTTTGCTAAGTACTTAACAGCTTCACGATCATGGTCAGTTGTAGTTGGTGACTTCAAAAGTAAGGTATCAGAAATGATAGCAGAAAGCATCATCCCAGCCAAGTTAGCGGGAATATTAATATGCTTTTCTTGGAATAATTCTGTAATGATTGTACTTACGCAACCGTAAGGACGAGCAGTTGCCCAGAGTGGTTGGGCGGTTTCAAAGCCGGCAATCCGGTGGTGGTCAACTAAGTGCGTTACAGTGACTTTATCAATATCACTAACACTTTGTTGTGGTTCATTGTGGTCTACAAGCATTACCTTATCTACTTCGTTTGCAGCGGTTTCGATTACGCGTGGTGCTTCCATACCGAAAGTCTTCAATGCAAACTTAGTCTCATCATTTGGTTCACCCAAAGCAACTGCTTCCGTTTCATATCCTAATTGGTTTTGGAAGTATGAAAATGCCATCGCAGCGGTAATCGCATCTGTATCAGGCTTTTGGTGTCCAAATACTAATTCTTTGCTCATATAAATTCCTCCTGTTTGTTCACTACTTTAATCCTAGTTATTCCTAGTAGGTGAAACAATTTACATTTTCTATTCTATCATGGAAGTTGATAGATTAAAGAACAATTATTAAATATCTTTCCTATTATGAATAAAACCTTTTAAGATTTGCCACATTTGTTCATGTTGACTGTTAAAAAAGCGTGGCGGTTCTTCATCTAACGAAAAATATTCAATAGTTGTCGTTTCTGTAATTTTGGGCTGATAATGCTTAGCGTTACTATCCTTAACGAGATAAAAAGCATTAATTGGTTGAACACGATCACCATTAGGATAAGTGTAAAAATCCTGATCGAGAATTGCTAGTCGTTTGACGGGCACGACTTCCACTCCCGCATCTTCTTTAAATTCCCGCTTTACAGTTTGTTCAAAAGATTCGCCAAATTCCATATAGCCGCCTGGAAAGCCCCAATCACCAGTATCAGCTCGTTCTTGAAGCAAGACAGCTCCTTGCTTATCTAAAAGTGCTCCAGAAGCACTGGTCATTATTAAGGGACGGTTCCCAACTAAATCACGAATTTCTTTAATATAAGCCAAACTCCTCGCCTTCTTTTAATTTTGGCTAACAGGTTCTTCAGATAAAACATTCGTTTGTTTCATTCGAAGTTTTACTGGCTCCCCTTGCGTATCGGTATCAATTACAAAAGTCCCGTTTGACTTAATCGAACTTAGATGATGGTCAGTAGCCATTATATCTTGGAATGCTGGCCGGTTAGTAATAGCCTCAAAAGCTCCTTGATAATCATTGTTATAAGCAAGGAAGTCTGCAATTTCATGGGGATGTGATTTTAACCGACGAAGGACAAGTTCTCCTCGCCGTGCTCGTGCCCCAACTTCAATCTCATCAACTGGCATTTCCTTAAATGCTCCTCGTTGGGTAATTACAGCAATATCTTGACCATCCTTAACCAAAATTTGATCTGCTACTTGGTCATCATCTTTCAGGTTAATGGCCCGTACACCAGCTGTTCGAATCCCGGTTACAGGAACATCTGCCACATCATACCGCACTGCATATCCTTGGCGACTGATCGTCAGCAGTGAACGATTCTCATTTGTTGGTTCATAGTAATCAACATTTACAACTTGCGCATTATCCCTAAGCTTAATTGCAACACTTGCATGACTCTTATAACGAGACCCGGGCTTATAATCATTAAAAGCTGTTTGCTTTACTTGCCCATCGCTGGTTCCCATAATAATTGTACCTGGCTGATCCAGTTTATCAAAAATCATTGCTTTAATGATCTCTTCATTATCTGCTAAGCCGATTGTTTGTGAGATATGTTCGCCAGTATCCTTCCACCGCGCATCCGCAATTTCATGAATTGGGCGGTAAATAATATGCCCAAGATTGGTAAACATAAATAAATGCGATAATGTGTTTGTTTGTTGAATCAATAATGGGTAATCGTCTTCCCGGAGACCGTTTTCTTCTGCTTCTGAAGCCTTGAAGGAACGAATGCTGCTTCGTTTGATATAGCCCGCATGCGAAACCAAGACCACAACATCTTCGTTGGCAACCGTAACTTTAGTATCAATTTCAAGTTTTTCAACATGATTTTCAATCTTCGTCCGTCGCGGATTGCCAAATTCCTTCTTGATGGCCCTAATTTCCTTAGTAAGGACTTTTGCTAGCTCATTTTCGTTAGTCAAAATTAACTGATATTCATTAATCCGCGAATTTAATTGCTCTTGTTCTTTTTCTAACTCAGTTACATCCGTATTTGTTAAACGATAAAGTTGCAAGGTAACAATTGCTTCAGCCTGTTCAGGTGTGAAGTTGTATTCTTTTACTAAGTTTTCCTTTGCATCCTTACGATTCTTACTTGCCCGGATCGTTTTAATGACCTTATCTAAAATTGAGAGTGCTTTAATTAACCCTTCAACAATATGCAAACGTTGTTGAGCCTTCGTTAGGTTATATTGTGTCCGTCGACGAATAATCTCTTTCTGGAATTCGAGATAGGAAGTCAAAATTCGCTTCAATCCAACACGCATTGGTCGCTGATCATCAATCGCAACCATATTGAAGTTATAGTTAATCTGTAAATCGGTGTTCTTTAATAAGTAATTAAGAATACCGTTCGCATTAGCTCCCCGCTTTAGTTCGATTGCAATTCGTAATCCACTACGATCAGTTTCATCGCGAGCTTCCGCAATTCCCTCAACTTTTTTAGCAAGGCGCAGATCGTTAATTCGCTTAACCAGTTGCGCCTTATTTACTTCATACGGAATCTCCGTCACATTAATTTGTTGACGGCCACCCCGCAAGGTTTCAATCTCCGTTTTTGCTCGCACTACAACCCGACCGCGACCAGTCTGGTATGCCTTACGAATGCCATCAATCCCCTGAATGATTCCACCAGTTGGGAAATCAGGGCCAGGAATAAATTCCATTAACTTATCCAAAGAAGCAGTTGGATGCTTGATAAGATAAATCAGTGCATCAAGAACTTCACTTAAATTATGTGTTGGGATCTCAGTAGCATATCCAGCAGAAATTCCCGTTGCCCCATTAACAAGTAAGTTAGGAATACGTGCTGGTAAAACTGTCGGTTCCTTTTCAGTATCGTCAAAGTTTAAGGCCATCTCAACCGTATCTTTGTCGATATCTTGAAGCATTAAACCTGCTATTTTGCTAAGCCGTGCCTCAGTATAACGCATGGCAGCTGGTGGATCACCATCCATTGATCCATTGTTACCATGCATTTCAATTAGGGGGTCACGTAATTTCCAATCCTGACTTAACCGGACTAATGCTTCATAAATTGAACTATCACCATGGGGATGGAAGTTACCCATTACATTCCCAACTGATTTAGCAGACTTACGAAATCCTTTATCATAAGTATTTCCATCTTTATTCATGGCAAATAAAATTCGGCGCTGAACCGGTTTTAATCCGTCACGAATGTCAGGTAAAGCTCGTTCTTGAATAATTGATTTTGAATAACGCCCAAAACGATCACCCATGATCTGTTCGAGCGTCATATGTTCAATTTTTCCGTTTCTCACAAAACTTGATTCCCTTCTCTATTTATTCCATGTATTAATTGTAGGCGCTTTAGTCTGAGGTAATTGCCCTTTATTCTCAACTAATTTATCGGATTCTTGATCATCGGCTAACGTGAATTGGACATTCTCTTCAATCCATTCTCGCCGTGGTTCCACCTTATTACCCATCAAGGTAGTTACACGACGCTCAGCTAATTCAGCATCCTCGATCCGAACTTGGATCAGTGTCCGAGTTTCCGGATTCATCGTCGTTTCCCACAACTGATCAGCATTCATTTCACCAAGCCCTTTGAACCGTTGTAATTGTGCTCCCTTACCCATCTTCTTAGTCAATTTTGTTAATTCTTCATTAGTCCACGCATACGTGATATTAGTCTTAGCTCCACGTCCCCGTTGCAAACGATAAAGTGGTGGAAGAGCAATATAGATCTTCCCAGCTTCAATCATTGGCCGCATATACTTATAGAAGAAGGTAAGAAGAAGAATCTGAATATGTGCACCATCATCGTCGGCATCAGTCATAATAATAATCTTATCGTAGTTTGAATCTTCAACGTTAAATTCAGAACCAGCACCAGCGCCAACAGTATAGATAATTGTATTCAATTCTTCGTTTTTTAATACATCATCTAACTTCGCCTTTTCTGTATTTAGCACTTTCCCTCGTAATGGTAAAATTGCTTGGAATTTACGGTCACGTCCCTGCTTAGCTGACCCACCAGCCGAATCCCCTTCGACTAGGAACAATTCATTTTTCTTAGCATTTTTTGATTGGGCAGGAGTCAATTTTCCAGAAAGATTGCGTTCTTTTTTACCTTTTCGTTTACCACCACGGGCTTGGTTACGGGCTTTACGGGCAGCTTCTCGGGCTTCTCGGGCCTTTAATGCCTTACGAATTAACATCTGGGCAAAGTCACCATTTTCCATTAAAGCATAGTTAAGCTGCTCACTGACAATCGCATCAACAATTTTCCGTGCCTCAGGAGTTCCCAGTTTATCCTTTGTCTGGCCTTCAAATTGAAGTAGACGTTCCGGAATCCGGACAGAGATAACGGCTGTTAACCCTTCCCTAACATCACTACCTTCTAGATTTTTATCATTAGCCTTTAACAGACCAACCTTTTTTGCGTATTCATTGAAAGTCTTCGTCCAGGCACTCCGGAATCCGGCTTCATGAGTACCACCATCTGGAGTTCGAACATTGTTAACAAATGATAATAAGCTCTCAGAATAACCGTCATTATATTGAGCTGCTACTTCAACTTCGACCCCATCTTGCTTTCCGTCAAAGTAAAGCGTCTTTCCTAAAACGTCTTTACCCTCGTTAAGATAAGAAACGAATTCTTGAATTCCATTATCAAATTGGAATATATCTTGTTTCTCTTGACCAGCTCGCTTATCGGTAAGGGTAATCTTAATCCCTTTCAATAAAAAGGCCGACTCACGAAGCCGATTAGCTAAGGTATTATAGTCATAAACAGTAGTTGAAAAAATCTTCGGGTCCGGCTTAAATGAGACGGTCGTTCCGTTCTCAGCTTTGGTTTTTCCTAATTTTTTCAATGTTCCAACTGGTTGACCGCCATCCTTAAAAATTTCTTGGTAACGGACGTGATCACGGACAATTGTCAGAGTCAAATGTGATGATAAGGCATTTACAACGGAAGCTCCAACACCATGAAGTCCACCTGAAGTCTTATAACCGTCTGACTGACCAAATTTTCCTCCAGCATGAAGAACCGTCATAATAACTTCAGGCGTTGGCTTACCGGAAGCATGCATCCCAACTGGCATCCCCCGACCATGATCTTGAACTGTAATCGCATTGTCTGCTTCAATGGTGACGTTAATCTCATCACCATAACCGGATAACGCTTCATCAACGGCATTATCCACTATTTCATATACCAGGTGGTGCAATCCACGTGAGTCAGTAGACCCAATATACATCCCTGGTCTTTTTCGTACTGCCTCAAGCCCTTTTAATACTTGTATGGATGAGGCATCATATTTTACTTCTTCTTTGGCCACAAAATGACCTCCCATTGCCAATATTATACCTAAACGTATGTTCGGAAAATTATTTTACCATTTACATTTGTTAATTGTAAAGCTAAACCGGCTACAATTTCAATTCATAATTAAAATGATACTGAAAACTTGGTAGATTGGCAAATTGTGTCTTCCTAGTGGTTAAAATTAAATATTCATGCTATGCTTAAAAGCTGTATAAGCTATTATTAAGGAGCTATTTATATGATTTTTGAAATTATTGGGATGATTATTATCGCTTACCTCTTAGGTTCAATCCCAACTGGCCTCTGGATTGGTAAGTATATTTATCATAAAGATATCCGCAAGTTAGGTAGCGGTAATATCGGCACAACAAATACCTTTCGGACACTAGGTTTTAAGGCGGGTGTCGTTGTTTTGGTTATCGATATTCTAAAGGGAACACTTGCTGCCAGTCAGCCATACTTTTTAGGGATATCTGGAACCGTCAATCCACTGCTGATCGGACTATTTGCCAGCCTTGGTCATACTGTATCAATATTCGATAATTTTCATGGTGGAAAGGCAGTGGCAACTAGCGCGGGGATTCTATTAGCTTATAACCCCCTCCTCTTTGTTATTGCATGTTTGATTTTTATCTTCGTCTTATGCTTAACAAGTATGGTTAGTGCCGCCAGCATGGTAGGTATTAGTGCAATTTTTATTATTGCCATCTTCATTCATGCTTGGATTTTAGCAATCGTGGCTGGAATATTAACAGGATTGGTCTTTTACCGTCATCGATCAAATATTCATCGAATTTTAACTGGAAAAGAATCAATGGTAAGTTTTGGCCTTGGCTATTATTTACGAGAAAAGAAGCTAAATAAATAGGAGACTGGAAATGGAAAGTTTCACAGTCTCCTATTTTTTCGTTAAAATGGCTTAATACTAAAGTGATAATTATCTGTTTCATTTGGTGCAAGACGATGCATCCCTTGCTTATGAAGGAGCAGCCCATCAGCATTGACATTATCTGCTATTCCCCACCATGGTTCTACACATACAAATGGAGCTGTACTTGGATACTGCGACCAAACTCCTACATATTCCGTATTAAAGGTATCAACTACGACCCCATGATTAGCAACAGTATCTGTTAATTTGGCTGTAAAATGGCCGCCATCTGTTTTGAAAATAATAGCATCCTTGTTAAAAAGATCATGATTAAGTGATAACGACTCCTTCATATCAATCAATTGCGGATGAGCTGAATCGTTATAGGAGCCATCTAAAACGATCCGTGAATATTCTGTTGCCGGTTTAACGCTTAATTCTGTTTGTTCAAAATTCCCGGCACCAGTTAATGGCATATTAAAACCAGGATGTGCTCCAATAGCATAGATTAAGGTTTCATCTCCACTCGGGTTTTTTACCGCATAGCTGATTTCAACCTTATCAACAACTAATTCGAATTTTACCTGAAGACTAAATGAAAAAGGAAATACCTTCTTAGTTTCACTATCATCATGCTCTTCCATCACAACCATCGATGGTGTTTGCTCAATAACTTGGAATTTTCGATCACGTGCAAAACCATGTTGCGTTTGATGATAAGTTTGGTTGCCATATTGATATTGATCATCTTTTAAGCGGCCCACGAACGGAAAAAGGATTGGCGCTTGGCGATTCCATGAAGCGGGATCCCCCTGCCATAAGTATTCGATTTCGTTATCCTGCCGTTTAATACTATGTAATTGAGCACCTAATTCATCAATTTGCACAGTTAATTGTTGGTTTTGTAAAGTAATCATTGTTATCGATCCCTTCAATTGATAATCGTTTAACATTAAGTATATAAAAAAGGTTCCAAACGCACAATAGCAGATTTTGGAACCCTTTTCAATAAAAAATTAAGTAAAACAAGTGCAACATTTTTACTTCTGAACTTCTTCTTGGTAATCTCCATTTGGACAGACAACCTGTTTGCCGCCCTTAACTTTCTTTTCAACAAGGAAATGGCCATCCTTAGGGCAATTACGTCCAATCGGTTTATCCCATGAAACAAAGTCACAATCTGGATAACGAGAACAGCCATAGAAAGTTCGGTTTTTCTTTGACTTTCGTTCAACAACCGTTCCTTGTCCACACTTTGGACATGTAATTCCGGTATCTTTTACAATCGCTTTGGTATTCCGACAATTTGGGAAGCGAGAACATGCATAAAATTTACCATAACGTCCCATTTTAATAACCATTGGGGCCCCGCAAATTTCACAATCTGTTCCAGCAAGCTCATCCTTCATCTCAATCTTATCAACCTCTTCTTCAGCTGTATCAACTTCTTTTGAGAATGGTTGATAGAATTTATCAACAACATTAATCCAGTTTTGCTTCCCTTCTTCGATCTCATCAAGCTTTCCTTCAATATCGGCAGTAAATTGGACATTGACAATATCAGGAAATTGCTTTTCGATAATTCGATTGACAATTTCACCCAATTCAGTTGGCTCAAAGTGGCGTGATACAAGGCGTACATAATAACGGCGCTGAATCGTATCAAGAGTTGGAGCATAGGTTGATGGACGACCGACGCCATTTTCTTCCAAGGTTTTAATAAGAGCCGCTTCTGTATAACGAGCAGGCGGCTGGGTAAAGTGCTGGGCCGGATCGTCCTTTATCATTTTTGCTTTGTCACCTTCAGTTAATTCTGGCAATAAGTTATCTTTTTCAGTTCCTCGTTTATATACTTTCGTAAATCCAGGGAACTTAACTTTTGATCCATTTGCACGGAAATCGACCCCATTTTGCTGAAGGTTAATACTCATCGTATCAATTACTTCTGCAGTCATTTGACTAGCTACAAACCGTGACCAAATCAAATTATAAAGTTTATATTGGTCAGGAGTTAAATATTGCTTCATTTTAGCTGGTGTCCGGTAAACTGAAGTTGGCCGGATAGCTTCGTGAGCATCTTGTGCTCCTTCAGGTAATTTTCCCTTAACCGGCTTTATTGCCGCATATTCCGCTCCATAGTTTTCATGAATATAGTTAGACGCTTCATGCTTAGCAATTGAGGCTACCCGAGTCGAGTCCGTCCGCATATAGGTAATTAACCCAACTGGCGCCCCTTCTTTAATGTCGATTCCTTCATATAACATTTGTGCTGCCATCATTGTCTTTCGTGTTCGGAAGTTCAAACGACGGTTGGCGTCTTGTTGCATAGTCGAGGTCGTATATGGTGGCTGTGGTTGCCGACGACGTTCTTTTTTCGTCACCTTAGTAACATCAAAGTCTTTCTTTTTATCAAGTTTAGAAAGGATTGCTTGCACGTCATCATTATTCTTCAAGGAAACCTTTTTACCATTTTCACCGTAAAAACTAGCCTTAAATTCTTCTTTGTCCTTCTTGAAATCAGCATCAATTGTCCAGTATTCCTCTGGTTTGAAGTTTTTAATTTCATTTTCACGTTGAATAATCAGATAAAGGGCAACTGATTGCACACGACCAGCACTTAAGCCTTTTTTAACTTTCTTCCATAAAATTGGGCTAATTGAATATCCAACTAATCGATCTAATACCCGTCGTGCCTGTTGGGCATCCACGAGATCCATATTAATTTCTCGGGGTTCCTTAAAAGCTTCTTTAACCGCATCCTTAGTAATTTCATTAAAGGTAACCCGGTTCTTTTGATCATCGTCAAGCTTTAAAATATTTGAAACATGCCAGGCAATTGCTTCCCCTTCACGGTCCGGGTCAGATGCAAGATATACGGCTTTCGCATTTTTAGCGTCCTTCCGTAGTTCCTTAATTACATCACCCTTCCCCCGAATTGAAATGTAATCAGGGGTGTAGTCATTTTCAATATCTACCCCCATCCGGCTTTTTGGTAAGTCCCGAATATGGCCTAAACTAGCCACAACCTTATAGGACCGGCCTAAAAATTTACCGATTGTTTTTGCCTTTGATGGTGACTCCACGATCACCAGATTTTTTTTAATTTTTGAACGGCGACGAGTTGTCTTTTTCGCCGTTGATTTGGTTGTTTTGGTTGCCATTCTGGTAGGCTCCTAACATTTTTAATATTTCATTCAATAATATTATTAATCCATTTGACTACCATCTGTCAAATATAATCTCTAACTGAACAAAATATTTTAATCAACTTCTCACCAGAAATCAAGCCTTCGAATCATACAGCTGAAACTCATCTAGCAGATCTTGGGCGCTGAGAATTGGTTTCGCGCCAGCTGCGATTAAACTGTTACATCCTACTGATAAAGGAGCATCAATCCTTCCAGGAATAGCACATACCGACCGATTTTCATCTAAGCCGATATTAGCCGTGATTAAACTCCCACTCCGTTTCTTTGCCTCGACAACCAAAACCACTTCGCTTAAACCTGCAATAATTCGGTTCCTTTCTGGAAAGTGATAAGCCACAGGTGGTTCGCCCCGCCCATACTCAGAAATTACTAATCCTTGTCTGGCAACTTCATCTTGAAGAGCGTGGTGATTTCGTGGGTAAGCTTGATCTAAACCTGTCCCAATCACTCCAATAGTAAGGCCACCATGTTTTAGCGCAAGTTCATGGCTAAAACCATCTACTCCTTGAGCTAATCCGCTGATTACTACTATTTGCCGCTTAATTATTGGTGGTAATAATCCCCGTAAAGCGCTCTGTCCATAATTAGTTATTTGTCTAGTGCCAACAACACCAATTGAAGGTTGATGAAGCAAACTCAAATTACCACGATAAAACAAAACTAAGGGCGGACAGTACGTCTCTTTCAAGGGCATCGGGTATAATGGATCCACAATCGTAATAAACTTTTCCTGCCTATTTAAGGCCACTGCTTGATCAAGTTCTGGACTTGTCCAGTTATTTTTTAATGATGATGCACTTCGCAAGCTAATATTTGCATGATCAATCAAATAGTTAATATTATTAAAGCATCGTGCCTGTTGAGCACACTCCCATAGACGATACTTTGAAACTAAGCCAATCCCGCGACATAAACTTAAACGTAATAGAAAATCGTTTACTTGTAACATAAAAAAGCCTCCCTATATTTATATACGAAAGCTTTTTGAAAATGCATTTTTAATTTAAATATTTTGGAACAGGATTAAAAGAACGTCGATGAATAGGAGTTGCTCCCATTTTTTCTAAGCCGGCTAAATGTTCTCTGGTCCCATAACCCATATTTTGTGCAAAACCATACCCTGGATAAACATAGTCATAGTCTCGCATTAAGTGATCTCGGTATTCTTTCGCGACAATGCTAGCCGCAGCAACACTAATACTCTTTTGATCCCCTTTAATTAAGGTTGTCTGAGGAATATCAATTGCTAACGGAACAGCATCAACGATCAGATGGTCTGGCCGATGGTGAAGGCGGTTAACTGCTTGAATCATTGCATTCTGGGTAGCAGCATAAATATTCATTTGATCAATCACTGGCGCATCATTCACCGCGATGCTGACTTCAACTGCCTCATCAACAATCCGTAAATACAAATTTTCCCGTTCATGCCTAGTTAATTGTTTGGAATCTGTTACCCCTATCAGGTCAAAATCTGCATTTAAAATTACTGCACAAGTAACCACCGGTCCAGCCAACGGTCCTCTCCCTACTTCATCCATTCCTGCAACATACTGGCATCCATTTTCCCAGTAGTAATTTTCATATTTGAACCGCTTTTTGAACGCCTCTTTAGCTTCCTTTTGCCGAGCAATTCGGCGCTCAAATTGCTGAATTGCCGTTTGAACACCCTTTCGCGAATCATCACGAATAGTCTGCAAGTAAGGATCAGTTGTATCTGTAATAGTTTGTAAACGGGTCTTAATTTGACTAATGGTTTCCTTATTCATTTAGTCCATCCTCGTTTAGATCAACTGGTACTTCCAAAGTAATTGGTCCTAATTTCCCTTTTCGCAAGTCAAAAATCAACCGTTCACTAGCTCGATCATAATCATCACGAAAACCCATTTTAGCAGTAATCGTTAATAGTAAATCTGGATTGGCAACCGATTCATCTAGCTCGGCATCAGTTAAGTGGTAACGTTGTTTTAATAATTCTGGCTGGTGTTGCCGCAAATAATCGAGGGCAAACAATGCTACATCGTCCTTTGCGTATAAGCTATCTTTAATTGCGCCTGTTAAAGCCAACATTAACCCTTGTTTAGGAGTAGCAAATTTATGCCAAAGGACACCAGGAGTATCGAGTAATTCCAATTCTGCTGATGACCGTAACCATTGTTGCCCAGTAGTAACTCCTGGACGATTTCCAGTAGCCGCAACGTTCTTTTTTACTAAGTGATTTAAAAGAGTGGATTTCCCCACATTAGGAACACCAACACACATTGCCCGAATTGGCCTCTTTTTCATCCCCTTAGCTCTTTCTTCTGCTAATTTATCTTTTAATATTTCTTTACTTTTAGCCGTTACAACTTTTGCCACATTATTTTGTCGTGAATCGAGGGCAAGAACTGGTTGATTATGTTGCTCAAAGTATTTAGTCCATTCATTTAATCGTTTCTGGTCTGCCAGGTCTGTCTTTGTCATAATCAAAAGTTTTGGCTTTTCTCCTGCAGCTAGTGCCACTTCTGGATTTTGCGACGAATAAGGGACACGAGCATCAACTAGCTCAAATAAAATATCAACTAATGACATTTGCTCACGAATTTGTCGTAATGCTTTTGCCATGTGTCCTGGAAACCATTGAATTGTTGCCATTTAACTTTCTCCCTTTCTCTTTTAATTCATTGCATCAATATACCGTTGCCATGCTTCATCAAAAATTGTCATCGATGGCAAATAGTCGGCATTCTCTTCTAGATAGTGCGAAACTTCATCAAAATCCTCTGAATGCTTAGGGAAAGTAGTATCTAAAAAAGCATTGTTTGCAAACTGTTGAACTTCATCTGCGCTATTCGGATTTCGTTGAGTCATTAAAAACTGATAAAAACTCATTCTCATTTTAATTTCCTCCAATATTTATTCATTGCTTGTTGGGACTGTGATTAAAAACTTAAACCGTCCTTCTTGCATGTTAATTTCCTGAGCTGAGTACTTAAGAGAACGATGCTTGCTATAACGGTTAAGATCTAATAAAACTGTCTTCTTTTGTGGATTAATTGTTACCCATTTAGGAATATTATAATTCTTTGCAATGTAACCCATCACAAATTTGATCGGGATATTTAACCGTCCAACTGAAAGTCCCTTAGCGCGCAACAAGACATTTCCATTATTTAACCGTTCGGGAATAAAGTTAATGGCAAATCGTACCTTAGCTCCTAGAAACTTAGTATTCCCTGTCAGGGTAGCATACTGATCGCCAACAATAAAATCATAACGGATCTTTTGCCCTTTTAAAAACTGATTCAAATAATTAGCAGCTAAAGCATTCACCTGTTTTTTATTTAATTCAACTGTCACCGAGGAATCACTCGGTTTTACCGCTTTGCTCATCGTTGTTGCTGGCATAGGAGCAGTCGCTTTATTTAATACAACCCCGCAACTAATTACAATCAGCGCAACTAAACAAAAAAAGGCCCACTTCCACCAATTAATCTTTTTTCCTTCAGAATTTTTCATTTTTACCTCCGTGTAAATTCCCAGCTATCATGTTTTTGCATTACCTTAAATAATTGGTCAGCAATTTTAACGTATCCCGTATGATTAGGGTGAAAATTATCTTCTGTTGAAATATATTTATTAAGGTTCTTATCCTTATGATTCATAATTTCAATGACTCGTTTTTGACTGACTTGCCCTTGGTTAGCCTTTTCTTCTTCCTTAACCAGCTGTTGTTGCTGACTTTTCGTCTGATATTGGCCGTATGACATCAACTTATTAATGTTCACAAAATACATTGATTTATAATTATTCATTGTATCTTGCGTAGTTTGGTTCCATTGATTGATGGACTGATTGATAATTGTTACATCTGGGAAATAGGTATAGAAGGGATTATAAATACTCATTACAAAAATAGGGGCCTTGGGATTTTCCTTTCGAACTGCATCAAATAGCTTACTCAATTTTTGTTGATAAGTTTTTTCACCGCTTTCCACACTACTAGTGACTTGTCGTTCAGAACCCATTACGTTTTTTTCTAGGATCTGCATCAAGTCGTTTCCACCAACAGTCATTGTAATTACATCCGCGCTCCGTAAATCACTGCGCAACTGAGATTGCTGATTTACCCGGTCAAGAATCTGGTCAGACCGATCCCCTGTTACCCCGTAATTGACTGTTGTAACCTTAGTTTGGTGATAACGATGTTCAATTTTTTTCTTAATTACTCCAACGTATCCACCATTATTAGTCTCATCCCCTTGACCATGAGTAAGGGAATCGCCGAGCGCAACCAGCTTTACATTTTTCTTTTCAACATACTTTGATTTGACAACTTTTGAACTATTACTAGTTAAACTTGTAAAGTAGTTAACAGTAAACCATCCTCCACCAATAATCACAATAGCCAAAAGTGATAATAATAGCCATTTAGTCCACTTTTTCATCTATCTATAGTCCTTTATTTTAAAATTTTAAGAAGATAGAGGCTGGGAAAAATTTCCATTTTTCTCAGCCTCCACTTATTTTTATCAAAGATTATTCTGTATAGTATAGCAAACAACAAGCACCCATTCCAGTGTGAGTTGCAATAATTGGTACTGTCTCACGAACAGTAACATCGATTTCTGGATAAAGTTCTTTTAGTTTTGCTAATAAGCGTTCTACTTCTTTGCCAGCATCGACATGAGAAATCCCAATTCGCTTAACTTTAGGTCCTCGTGCCATTTCATCTAAAATCTTATCCCATTCTTTACGTATTGATTTAATGCCGCGACCTTTGGACTCAATATGAATCTGACCATCATACACATGGAGCATAACCTTAATGTTTAATAGATTAGAAATAGCACCCGCAAATCTACTAATCCGGCCACCAGCAACTAAATTATCAAGGTTATCAATTGCCAAATAAAGTTCAGATTTACTAAGTACTTCTTTCATCTTAGCAATTGCATCTTCAACGCTCCCACCAGCTTCAATCACTTGGGCGGCTTCAATTATTTCAAAGCCCATTACTTGATCTGTTGACTGGGAATCGTAGACTGTAACTTTTGTCTTTGTCATTCCAGCTGCTTGTTCAGCCGCATGGGCGGTCCCACTAATTGATTCCATCATTGTAACGCATAATACTTCGCTGCCATCTTCGCCTAGTTTATCAAAGGCATCTACAAACTTCCCAATTGGTGGCTGGGAAGTCTTTGGTAGTGACTTAGCATTCTTCATCATTTCAGGGAACTGTTCGTTTGTAATTGTTTCACGCTCAACGTATACCGTCCCATCAATCATTACACTTAATGGTATAATTGTAATGTCATATTTTTTAATTTCTTCATCAGTTAATCCTGCTGATGAGTCACAAACAATTTTTATCTTTGCCATGAAACTTACCACTCTTCCTGAACAATTTGTGCTATAATTATCTAGTATTGAGAACTAGATAATTAATTTCAAGTACTATTATACTCAATTTTATCTAATTTTGTAGGATCAATTACTATTTATTTAGTATAACAAAAATATTTTAAAAATTCATTGGTCTTTGGAAAGGGGTTTTTTGATGGATACACAAAAAGAAACAAGAGATCGGCGTACTTTGTTGACAGAAATAGGTAATGCGGTTACTCATGGAATTGGAGCAGGACTATCGATTGCTGGCTTGATCTTGTTAATTATCAGAGCTGTTCATACTGGTAGTCCTATGCGAATTGTTACCTTTACTATTTACGGAAGTGCTTTAATTCTTTTTTACCTTTCGTCAACCTTATTTCATGCATTGATCTTTACACGAGCCAAACGAGTTTTTCAAATTCTCGACCATTCAATGATCTTTGTGCTTATTGCTGCCACATATACCCCCTATTGTTTAGTTAGTATCCGTGGCTGGTTAGGCTGGACAATTTTCGGAGTGATTTGGGGACTATCTATCATTGGAATCGTGTATAAATGTATTTGGTTAAAACATAGAAGTAAATATTCAACCATTATTTACATTCTTATGGGCTGGCTATGTCTAGTTGCCTTCATGCCTCTCTGGCGTGCTCTTGGTCCAGTTGGCTTCGGATTGCTTTTACTAGGAGGACTCTCCTTTACACTTGGCGCCCTCTTCTATAGTCGACCAACTGCATATACCCATTTGATTTGGCATATTTTTGTCCTCATCGGAACGATATTAATGTATTTCTCAATTCTCTTATACGTTTAGTTCCCATTCTTCAAAACGACAAACTAGCTGAGCATCTTTTTCATAATTATTGTGATTTACTAAGTGCCAACGGTCATAATCGATCGTTGGCATTTTTGTATCTCCAACAATTTGCTTATTTATCACCGTTCGTGTTAGCTTTGTCGCCATTGGGAGTAATTGCTGATAGATGGTTGCCCCGCCGATTACAAAATATTCGTTTGGATTTGCTCTAAGATATTCTTTAAGGGCAGCCAAAGTATGAACGACCTTCACTCCTTCAGCATCTATGTTCTGACTGGTAAGCACAATATTTTCCCGCTTAGGCAACGGTTTATTACCAAGCGAGGCAAAAGTTCTTCGTCCCATTATAATTGGGTGCCCAGTAGTCTTTGTCTTAAAATGCTTCATATCGGCAGAAACATGCCATGGAATTGTATTGTCTTTGCCAATCCAGCCATTTAAATCTTCCGCCCAGATTAAATTCAGCTCACTCATTTTGAACCACTCCTTTTAAACTGCTACAGGAGCCTTGATTGCCGGCTCATGAGTATAGCCTTCTAACTTAATATCAGTCATTTCATATTGATCGATTGGTTTTGGTTCGGCAGGTAAAATCAATTTGGGAGCTTCATGAGGTGTTCTTGTCAACTGTTCTTTAACTTGATCAAGATGGTTTAGATAAATGTGAGCATCCCCTAATGTATGAACAAACTCGCCAGGTTCTAGACCGCATTGATGAGCAATCATATGCGTCAATAAGGCATAACTAGCGATATTGAATGGAACACCTAAAAAGATGTCGGCGCTTCGCTGATAGAGCTGACAACTAAGCTTTCCATCATTAACATAAAATTGGAACATTGTGTGACAAGGAGGAAGAGCCATGGAAGGAACATCTTCTGGATTCCAAGCCGAAACAATCATCCGCCGTGAATCCGGAGTAGTTTTAATCTGCTGGATAACATTAGCAATTTGATCAATTGTGTCTCCTTGACTTGTCTTCCACTTTCGCCACTGACTTCCATAAACAAGCCCTAAATCGCCGTACTTTTGGGCAAATACATCATCGTCAAGAATTCGCTGACAGAAAGCCTTCTTTTCTTGGAGATAGACCTTCTTAAACTCTGGATCTTTAAGCCAGCGGTGACCAAAGTCCGTCATATCTGGGCCTTGATATTCATCACTTTCCACCCACTTCTTAAATGCCCATTCATCCCAAATATGATTCTTGTGTTGAAGTAAAAAGCGAATGTTGGTGTCACCTCGTAAAAACCATAGTAATTCACTCTTAATCAAGCCAAATGGGACCTTCTTAGTAGTTAAAATAGGAAAACCTTTACTTAGGTCAAATCGCATCTGATATCCGAAAACAGATTTAGTACCTGTTCCTGTCCGATCGCCTTTTTGATGTCCATTCGTCAAAACATAACGAATTAAGTCTAAGTATTGCTCTTCATTTACATTTGTTGCCATCCTTATTTGTCCCTTCCTTTACTCATCAACGTATGTGCTTAAATACTCCCAACGAGCTGTCTTTTCATCAATTTTTTCTTGTATTTCATTTAGTTGCTTCTGTAACTTAGCAATTTTCGTATAATCACTTGCCGCTTCAGCCATTTCATTTTCTAATTGTTGATGCTGTTGATCAAGGTCATCTAATTCTTCATCAATACGATCCCACTCGAGCTGCTCAGCATAAGTAAGTTTTGTTTTTTCTTTTTTGGCTGGTTCTTGCTTATTTATCTGTTTTTTAGCAAGGTTTTTTTGATTATTTTTATACTCTTTGTCTTTATCTGCTTCTTCCTTTTTAGCAGTCAAATAATCAGTAAACCGTCCCGTATAACGCTCAATATCTCCATTTCCATTGAAGATTAGCAAATTGTCTGCCACTTTATCTAAGAAATAACGATCATGAGAAACCGTAATTACAGTTCCCGCAAAATTATCTAGGTAATCTTCAAGAACTGTTAATGTTCCAATATCAAGATCATTAGTTGGCTCATCGAGTAGTAAGACATTGGGCTGCTGCATTAAGATCTTTAAGAGGTATAACCGTCGCTTTTCACCCCCAGAAAGCTTTCTGATCAAAGTACCGTGCATAAAACGCGGGAATAAGAAACGTTCCAATAACTGAGTAACGCTGAGCTTATTGCCATCCTTGTCAGTAACATTATCTGCAATTTCAGACAAGAAACTAATCATCCGTTTATCATTGTCAATTCCTTCTGTTTGCTGGGTATAATACCCTAACTTAACGGTTTCCCCAATCTTAAGGACACCACTATCTAGGGGGACACGTTGGGCAATCACGTTTAATAAACTCGTCTTACCCGCCCCGTTTTCACCAGTAATTCCAATTCGATCACCTGCTTGAACAAGCCAATTGAAGTCATGAAGAATTTGGTGATTATCAAATTTTAAGTTGGCGTCCTTAAATTGAATGACATCTTTTCCTAAACGTTGTGATCCAAGATTGATAGCAATATCTTCATCCGTTTTAAGATTACCGATTTTTCCTTCTAATTCGTGGAACCGATTGATCCGTCCCTTTTGTTTTGTAGAACGGGCTTTTGCACCTGTTCGCATCCAGGCTAATTCTTTTTTATATAGCTGTTGATTCTTTTTCTCAGTATCTTTAGCTAACGCTACTCGTTCTGCCTTTTTCGCTACAAAGTCCTGATAATTTCCTTCGTAGTGATAAAGTTTACCAAAAGATAGTTCCCAGATATGATTTGTAATTTGATCCAAGAAGTAGCGATCGTGAGTAACAACGAGGACGGCACCCTTATAACTGCGAAGAAAATCTTGGAGCCAAACTACTGAATCAAGGTCTAAGTGGTTAGTCGGTTCATCAAGTAATAAAAGGTCTGGCTGTTGAATTAAGACTTGCGCTAACCCAACTCGCTTCTTTTGTCCTCCAGAAAGTTGAACAATCTTTTGACTTACATCTTTTATCTTTAACTGGGTCAGAATCGTCTTTACCCGACTATCTGCTTCCCATGCATCTTCTTGGTCCATCCGCGCCTGCATTTTTGTGTAACGGTCGATTGCTTGTGGATCTTCTGGGTGCTTTGTAAAGCGTTCAAGAGCCAGCTCATATTGACGAATTGTTTCAAAGACTGGCTGTTTACCTTCAAAAACAGCTTCCATGATTGTTTTGTTTTCATCAAGCTCAGGCTGCTGCTTTAAATAACCGATCGTATAATCATTAGGTTTAGTGATCTGACCGCCACCTTCTGGGTTTACTTCCCCACTAATTACGTTAAGAAGACTTGTTTTTCCACTTCCATTAACGCCAATCAGTCCAATTCGATCATTTTCATTGATAATAAATGAAATATCATCAAATAAGGTCTTTTCACCGTATGTACTAGTTAGACCCTCTGCATGCATAGTTTGCATATTATCCCTCTTTCGTTATCTCTTCTACTTTTTCTAACAAGTTTGTTGCATCGTTAGCTATCTCACCATTTACCACTGCAAACGTTAATTGCTGAAGAATTTTGCCCATCAATGGTCCTGGTTTTACCCCCGCTTTAGTAATTAAGACTCGACCATCAACTGCTAATTCTTTAGCGTTTTTAATTGGTAATTTTTGATAAGCTTTTTGCAATTCTTCATCATTAATTGCCCATCCATATAACTTAGCTACTTGGTTAGCATCATGAAGGGCTGCTTTTCCGGTATTAAACATTAGTGTTGGTGTAAGCTCATGTTGGCGAATTGCTTGGACTGCTGGAACTACTTTTTTGACCTGCGCAATTAAATCATTTGCTGTCTTCCACTTCTTTAAGAATTTACCAATTTCTGTTTGATCAAGCTGGAGTTGTAAGCTTAAAACTGACCACAATTGAACCTCATTTTCCAAATACCATTGGTGAAGAATTAATAAAGCCGATAAAGCAGCTTGCGCATTTTCCAAACCTGGACAATATCGATACAATCCAGTCGCAATAAAATCTTTTAAGCCCGCTACTGGATTTTGGCCTAGCAATAGTTTTTCTAGCTCAACTCGGATTCGTTCAACGGCAATTTTTTCTAATAATGGTGCATTTTCTTTAATCCCTTTTAATGTTGCAGTATCAATGACAAAATCAAGCTTACTTGCAAAACGCACAGCCCGCATCATCCGTAAAGCATCTTCATGAAAACGTTCATTAGGGTTGCCAACCGCTTTAATAAGATGTTTTTGCAAGTCTTCTAGTCCGTCAAACAGATCAATAACTTCCCCATCTTCACGTAAGGCGAGGGCGTTAATTGTGAAGTCCCGACGCTGGAGATCTTCACTTAATGAACGAACAAAAGTCACTTTATCAGGACGGCGGTAGTCTTGGTAACCTGACTCGGTTCTAAAAGTAGTTGTTTCATATCCCGTTCCATGGTCGAGAATCATAACTGTACCATGTTCAATTCCGGTATCAACAGTATGGTTAAAAATCGCCTTTATTTCACTAGGGTAAGCACTCGTTGCTATATCTATATCATGAATCTCATCATGCAAGATAGTGTCACGGACACAACCGCCAACAAAATATGCTTCGTAGCCAGCCTCCTCTATTTTTTGTAAGACAGGGCGTGCTGGTTCAAATATAGCTGGTAATTGTTTTATTTTCATTTAATCATGTCCTCATTTTGATAATCAAAGTTGATTATAACAAATTAAGTTACTACTAAAAAGAGACAGGAAGCGTAAAGAACGGCTAAAATCGTTAACGTTTCCTGTCTCATTTAAATTAAAAATTATTTGTAATCTTCATATTGGTCATAGAGATCCTGCATTTCAGTATCCGTTGGAACTAACCGGAGATAGTGTTCCAATTCATCTATTAACTTATCAGTTTCACCAGTTTCGCGGTAGTAATTAATTAATTCTTTTAAGAATGTTGGATTTTCACTGTATGCTGGCAAAGCAGCTTCATAATATTTTCCGGCTAATTCAAGCTGATCAGTTCGTTGATATGACCGCGCAAGATTCCAATATAATTGTGGATCAGTTTCATCTTCTTTTACCAATGGACTCAAAAGCTTAATATTTGCCTCATCATCGTGTTGGTGAAGTAAGAAATTACTATATTGCAAGGTGATCGTCATATTCTCTGGAGCAAGTTCATGCGCTTTTACCAAGTATTTCTTCATTAACTTTTGATCGCCAAGGTGACTGGTAATTTCAGCCGCCAGTGAATAAAGGTATTCATTGTATTGATCAACACTGAGCCCTTCTTGAACAACTCGTAATGCTTGCTGATACTTATTTTCCTTTTCATACGCCTTTGCTAGTTCAGGATAAGCAGATGCATATTGGTTATCATCGTTAATAAGATCCTCTAAAGTTTTTATTGCCTTTTCAGTATCTCCTAATTGAAGTTGGGTCAATCCCTTTTGGAAACGAATATCACTAGTCTGGTATTCCGGCTTAACCTGATTGAAGTAGCCTAAAGCCTTCTTAAACTGACCACTCTGAGCGTAACAAATGCCTAGGCGTCCAGCAATATCAACTTTCGCAAAGTCAGTATATCCATTTTTAATTAATTGGAAGTAATATTGGATTGCTTCAGAATATTGGCCAACCATAAAGTAAAATTCACCGAGCGCAAATTCAACAGCTGGTTCATCGGGAGCTAATGCGTAAGCTTCTTTTAACTTGTCCTCCGTCACTTCAAATTCTTCTTCAGTTTGATATAAGTCCGCTGCAACCAGTAATGATTGAACATAAGCTGGTGAGTTCGGCTTAATCTGGGCTAAGTATGATAAAGCTTCGTCATTATGTCCCTCATCAATTGCAATCGTCGCTAAATTAGTCTTTAATTCATCTTCATCGGGATAACGATCTAATAATTTTAAGTAAATCGTTCGTGCCTGTTGAAGAAAGCCCAATGCATATAATTCCTCTGCAAGGCTAAATAACATATCATCATCATCATTAATTAGTGCGAGTTTAAATGATTTTTGGGCTTCTTTTAATTTTCCTGCTTCTAATTGGTCAAGCATTTGTTCTGAGTAGGTCATATTATGCCCTCCTTTTACTATCACTTTTAAATATATCACAATCAATGATTTTAAGCATTGTACACGCCTTTAAAAAGAAAAGAGACTGGGAAGAGCACATGCTTTCCTAGTCTCTTTTTAACATTTAACTGTTAATTACTTAACAGCATCCTTTAAAGCTTTACCAGGCTTGAATGCTGGTACCTTACTTGCAGGAATGTTAATTTCTTCTCCAGTTTGTGGGTTGCGGCCCTTACGTGCAGCACGTTGACGTACTTCGAAGTTACCGAAGCCGATCAATTGAACCTTTTCACCCTTAGCTAAAGATGCTTGGATTGAACTGAAAACAGCATCTACAGCTGCAGTAGCATCCTTCTTGGTTAAGCCAGTTGCAGTAGCAACATTGCTTACTAATTCTGCTTTGTTTGCCATGTTGTTTCACCTCCCACAAATAACGAAAGTATTAAACTTACGTCTGTGAATGTTAATTTTGAGTGGTCCAAAATTAACGAAATAACTACGAGAAGTTCGTATCATTTCATTGTTAAGATTAGCATAGTGAAAGCCTGCTGACAAGCGGTTTTCTCAACTTCTATCCGCATTTTTAATGTTTTTTCATTTTACAATGGATTCTTTAACTTTTACTGCCGTTGACGCTTGATTAAATGGATTGGTGTACCAGAAAAGTCAAAAGCTTTCCGAATTTGATTTTCCAAATAACGCTCATAGGAGAAATGCATTAACTCTGGATCATTAACAAAGATAACAAATGTTGGTGGTTCGGTTGCAACCTGTGTCCCGTAGTATACTCGCAAACGCCGACCATTTTGTGTTGGAGTCGGATTGGCAGCAATTGCATCCATTAAAACATCATTTAAGACTGCCGATTGGATCCGTTGACGGTGATGTTGATATACTTCTTCGATCAATCCCGGTAATTGATTTAAGCGTTGCTTTGTCTTCGCCGAAACGAAAATAATTGGTGCATAACTGAGGTACTGGAATTCTTGCCGAATCAGATTAGTAAAATCTGTCATTGTTCGGTGATCTTTTTCTTTTAATGTATCCCACTTATTAACGACGATAATAACCCCACATCCTGCTTCGTGGGCATATCCAGCAATATGCTTATCTAATTCGCGAATACCTTCTTCTGCATTTAAGACAACAAGTACAACATCACTATCATCAATCGCCCGCATGGAACGCATTAATGAATAACGCTCAGTATTCTCATATATTTTTCCTTTTTTGCGGATTCCAGCAGTATCAACCATCGTGAATTTTTGTCCATCGACTGTTTCAAATTGAGTATTAATGGCATCACGTGTAGTTCCGGCAACGTTAGAAACAATTACCCGGTTTTCACCTAAAATTGCATTAACTAGTGATGATTTCCCCACATTAGGACGACCGATAAAGCTAAAGTGAATGGAATCATCTTCATCATTAGCGGCGTTATCAGGAAACTCTTTAATAACGGCATCCAAAAGATCACCCATTCCAATACCGTGAACACTTGAAACTGCATACGGCTCCCCTAGACCAAGGGAATAGTAATCATAAATATCACTACGCCGTTCTGGGTTATCGACTTTATTAACAGCTAAGACCACTGGTTTATTGGAGCGATATAAAATTCGTGCTACTTGCTCATCAGCATCAGTCACTCCGTTCTCTACATCGGCAACGAAGATTATTACATCTGCTTCATCAATAGCAACTTCTGCTTGTTGACGAATCTGTGTCAATAATGGTTGATCTGATATTTCAATCCCACCAGTATCAATCATGCTAAAATGTTTTCCTAACCATTCAGCATGAGCATAAATACGGTCTCGAGTAACTCCAGGAGTATCTTCAACAATTGAAATCCGTTCTCCTGCAATACGATTGAATAATGTTGATTTTCCAACGTTTGGACGACCAACAACTGCTACGATTGGATTTGCCAATCTTTCCACCTTCTTTCATTTTATTTTAAATGATTAAAGAGGAAGTAACAATCATGTCACTTCCCCCTTAAAAGATAATTAATTTAAGAAACTAGTTCCGTAGGTCCTTAAGCTTGTCACCAATTAAGTCACCCATTGAGAAGCCACTTTCTTCTTCTGGAGCATTGTTCATAAAGCTCCGGTTGTTATTGTTACGACGTGAACGACGACGACCACGGTAGTTTTCGCCGTTGTTATTGTTGTTTTCGTCTTCCTTTGGACGTTCTTCAAGAGCCTTCATTGATAAGCCAAGACGTTGGTGTTCAGGATCAACATTGATTACCTTAACTTGTACTTCTTGACCTGGCTTAAGAACATCTGCAGGTGTAGCAATGTGCTTGTGTGAGATTTGTGAAATGTGAACTAAACCTTCAACACCAGGGAATACTTCAACGAAAGCACCAAAGCTAGTCAAACGCTTAACAGTACCAGTTAATACGCTGTCAACTGGAGCCTTTTCTTCAATATCATCCCATGGTCCTGGTAAAGTTTGCTTAATGGATAATGAAATCCGTTCACGTTCAGGGTCAACGCTTAATACCTTAACCTTAACATCTTGACCAGCAGTCAATACATCAGAAGGTTTGTCAACATGATCGTATGAAATTTCAGAAACGTGAACCAATCCATCAACGCCGCCAAGGTCAATAAATGCACCGAAGTTAGTCATCCGTGCAACTTTACCTTCAACAACATCACCTGGTTGTAATTCAGCAAATACCTTTTCAGCAGCCTTTTCGTGTTGAGCTTGAATAATTTCCTTGTGTGAAAGAATCAAACGGTTTTCGCTTGGTTCAATTTCAACAATCTTAAATTCAAGTTCTTGACCCTTAAATTGATTAAGGTCTTCAACATAGTGATCAGTAATCATTGAAGCAGGGACGAAGCCACGAACTCCAGCATCAACGACTAATCCACCCTTAACAGCTTGAGTGACTTTGGCGGTAATGTGTTCACCTTCATCAAATTTCTTTTGAATGTCATCCCATACCTTACGGGCTTCAAGACGACGGTGAGAAAGAAGGTAGCTACCATTTTCCTTATCGTTACCGATCTTAGAAATGACAACTAAGTCTAATTCGTCACCTACTTTTACAGCATCATTGATGTCTTCAACTGGCTTGGTTGATAATTCCTTAGCAGGGACGACACCTTCAACCCCTGCATCTTTAATACCAACGATAGCTTGACGATCGTCATCGATTGCCAAAACTTCACCCTTGACAACATCGCCCACCTTAACTTGTTCAATGCTATCAAGCGCTTCTAACATATCGTTTTTATTTTCGTTGTTTTCAGCCATTAAAAAAAATCCTCCTTGCAACAATCAACTCTAAAAGATATTTTACTAAAATTTGTTTCACATTTCCAGTATTTAGGCTAATTCATCTTGTGTTTTTTTAATTATTTTACTGATTTCACTCACAACTTCATCAATTGTCATATTTGTTGTATCCAATTTGATTGCATCGGGTGCTTGTGTAAGAGGCGAAACTTCTCGTGTTGAGTCTTTTTTATCCCTTAATTCAATTGCTTTTTGTAATTCTTCAAGCGACGTTGTATTAATCCCTTTTGCTTGGTTTTCAGCATATCGCCGGCGTGCCCGTTCATAGGCACTCGCTACCATGAATATCTTTACAGGTGCTTGTGGTAAAACAGTTGTACCAATATCCCGTCCATCCATTACAATTCCACCATTTTCAGCAATTTGTCGCTGTTGCTTAGTCATCTCTTCGCGAACAGCTGGAACTGCCGCTACAGCAGATACATTTGCTGCTACTTTAGGCAACCGGATATCACGAGTCACCTCTTTACCATCCAAGAAAACTCTTTGTTCGGTTTTACCAGGTTCGAAATCAATTTTTATTTGCCGAGCAATTTCAGCAACCTTTTTATCATCTTTGGGATCAATGCCCTGGTTTAATGCTGCTAATGTAACAGCTCGGTACATTGCGCCGGTATCACAATAGACATAATTAAACCTTTTTGCTACTAATTTGGCGACCGTACTCTTTCCTGCTGAGGCCGGACCATCAATTGCTACTTGCAATCTCTTACACATTATTAGCTATTCACTCCTCTATTTTCAATCCAATCCACTACTTTATCAGAAAATTGCTGCCAATACTCTATTGTTAACGATAACGGTTTGTATTTTCTGTATTATTATTGTAGCGATTATAGGTTTGGTTATTGTTATAACGCTGCTGATAACTACTGTAGCGATTAGGAGTAGTCCGGTTTTGATACCCATTACCGTAACGATAACTACTACTATATCGATAATAACTGCTACTGCTTTGCGGAGCACTATAACTTTGGCTGGTTTGCGGCGAACTCGATTCTTCAATACTTGAAGAAGAAGATTCACTACTGCTTACACTAGATTCCTTCTTTGAATGCTCACTAGAGGTATTCGAACTGTGAGATTCTTTTTTTTTACTATTTTCAGAACTAGTAGCTACTTGTTCAGTTCTCACCGGATGATTAAAGGACTGTTTATTATTAATCCAATAAATAAGTGGTGTAGCGGCGAGAACGATAATTAACACGATTAAGATCGTAGTAATCATTGAATTATGCGATCGTTGCTTACGGTGTTCTGTTCGGGATAAATGGCCATCACTATCAAGGTCTTCGTTATCGGTAAACTTTTTATCCCATAATTCATCATTAGCTCGTCGGCTCTCTTTCCGTTCCTCACTCAAAGTAATCATGCCTCCTTATTTTGAGAATTAACATTCTGATTGTATCGCAAACTTTTGATGATTGTCTAGCAACAACACTAAACTTTAATTTTCGGTAATATTTAATAAGTCCTTTAAACGATCTTCCCATCCTATTTTGTTGTTTTCAGAAACTGCCTGGCTGGCTGGCAAAATAAGTTTAGTGGACCAATCTGAAAGCTCATAATCACAACAGAACTCATTTGAACCATCAAATTGCTCACCAAAGTATGTTAAAAGGTATTCTCGTTTACAACCATCCTCTTTGATATAAGCCACCATTTCTTGCAATTCTTTTTTTGTTTGAATTTTGCGCCGCTCAAACATCGTAATTATTTGCTGAGGGGTAAAAGAATGTTCAAGATAAAACTCAAATAAAGACGCTTGCTCCCCTAAAACACTTGCTGATAACTTGCCATTCTGAATCTGCTCTAAGACTGTAACTGGTGGGATATCAACGCTTGTTAATTGTCGTTGAATCATTTCGTCGCCATTTGCATAGAGAAGAACTGCCAAACTCTGCTTGCCATCACGCCCAGCTCGACCAATTTCCTGCAAATAATTTTCTAAATTACTTGGCAAATGATAATGAATAACGTAACGAATATCATTTTTATCAATTCCCATCCCAAAGGCACTTGTTGCACAAATCACCTGTAATTCATTATTCATAAATTGATTTTGGATTCGAAATCGTTCAATCGGAGCAACACCAGCATGATAAGCTGCCACATTTAAATCAGTTTGGTTTTTAAGCCATTCTGCCATCTGAGAAGCCAGCTTGCGACTTGCAAAGTAAATAATCCCAGGACCTGTAAATTTTTGAACTAATTTCAGAAGTTCACCGTCTTTTTCCTTCTGAGTAGCTATGGGTTGAACAGCTAAAAAAATATTAGGACGGTCAACGGATTTAATTACCTGATAAGCAGTCGTCATCCCCATTTTTTTCAAAATGTCCTGTCGAATACGGGGAGTAGCAGTTGCCGTCAACAGTAATGTTGGCGGCGCTCCTAATTGTTGCCGCACTTCCTTTAGTAATAAATATTCAGGACGAAAATCAGGGCCCCACTGTGAGATACAGTGAGCCTCGTCAATAACCATTAACGCAATCTTATTTTTCTTAAGCGCTATCAAAACATTCTGATTATCGAGCATTTCTGGGGAAGTAAATATAAACTTAAATGATTTCAAATTGCGGAGAACACTTGCTCGCTCTTTTCCGACAAGCTGGCTGCTTAACATAATGACTCGTTTTTCTCCCTGACAATGAAGACGGTCAACTTGATCCTGCATTAATGAAATCAACGGTGAAACAATGAGGATCGTTCCTGGCAATAAATAAGCTGGTAATTGATATAAAAGGGATTTTCCGGCGCCAGTGGGAAGAATCGATAAAGTATCTTTTCCTTCCAGCAAGGCGTTAATTGTCTCTTCTTGGCCTGGGCGAAAATTATTAAAGCCAAAATGATTTTGTAAAACATCTAGAATTTCTTGCTTATTTTTCATTTGTTATTCCTTGAAATATTTGATATAGGCGATATTCATAAAAACTGGAAATTTGCTCAGCAAATTTCCATGTTGTTGGTTCTCCTTTATAAAATCGACTAAGTTCGTTACGCTTACTCTCTGGCAAAAGGATATCCCAATCTAGCTTGGCCGGAATAAGAATTGCTGCTTCTAAGAGATGCTCCCTAATTGTATTTTCTTTCAAGTGTCGTTCTTGAGCAATTAGTTCAATTGACTTCCCTTGGATATACAAGTCAAACGTTACTTGGGCACTCCGGTTTAGTGGACTCTCATTAATCAGTGGAAGAAGCAATTGTTGTAGAGGACCAGGAAAATTACGAGCGTAAGCGCTAACTGCCAACATCTCGTCATGACGTAAGTACTGGATATCATCGATTTTTATTTTTAATTCTTGAGCTGCTTGATTAATTGTCCATCCTGATCGCTGATAACCAATCAGGACATTAAAAAGGTCCGTTGTCATTCGTGGATCTTCACTTTCCAAAGCGCTGCCAAACCGATGAAGATCAGTATAGAGATTTTTAACCAGATTGTGATGATAATTTTGTCGAAACCACTGCTTCACAGCAATCATTTCACCATATGAAATTGCCAATGGGACATATTTTCTTTGATGATGTGAGAACTCTGATACGACTTGAATAGCCAAAAAAAGTCGTTGGATTATTCGTTGAGTATTAGATAACCAATACCAGTCGTAAAAAGATGGGATGTAGAAACCTTCTTCTTCGTTTTTTAAAACTTTCGCACCCTCTTCGGTAAGAATTGCTTGGGATTGATCATCAATCACTAATAATTTCTCAGCCACAAGTTGATTAATAAGCTGGTCATATTCTTGCCGATTCAGTGTTCGATCTGCTCCTAACCACTCTAAGATTCCATACTGTCGAGCCCAAAAGAGAGTTGCGACTGTTCGCCGACTTCGCAGAGTGTTTTCAATTACACGAATTCTCCGTGGCTGATGATAGCTAAAAAAACGCAATAATTTATTCATCTATCTCACCTCCCTATATATTTATATACGTAATTTATTTAAAAATTCTACCATAAAAATAAAAGGCCAAGAAAAATCTCAGCCTCTTAATTTATCTTTTTAAATCATTCTATGCTGGTCTAGCCATGGACGCAACCGACCGGCGATAATTACATATACAATTGTAACAAGCAAACCCTTAATAAGGTTAAAAGGCAACACACCAATCGCCACTAGCTGGGATACTGGTAATGTCGACTTCCAGTTCCAAACTGCCATATATAAAGGAGTAAGGATCCACAAATTCAATAAGGACATTAAGACAGTCAAAGTTACCGTTCCCAAAATAATTCCAGTAATCGCTTGTCTTTTCTTACTCCAGTTATGGTGATGCCATACCCAGCAAAATGGAAGCAGGAGAGCGAGGGATGAAATAAAGTCACTGGTAACCCCAATTAATTCGGCTGGCGAAAAGCCGTGAATCATTCCGTGAATTAAACATTTAATTGCTGCAATAATTATTCCCCCAACTGGTCCATAGATATATCCCCCTAGTAAAACAGGGACATCAGAAAAGTCGAGTTTAAGATATGGAGCCATCGGCAAAACAGGAAACTCGAAAAACATTAAAATAAATGCTAAGGCACCCAAACATGCCATGCCTACCAATCGTTGAATACGTTGATGCGTTACTGTCATTAATAACAACCTCCATTTGAGATTGCCTCCACTTGGCATCCTGTATTAAAAAAGCGTTGCTGACTTACTATTTGTTTGTCAGCAACGCAAATAAACTATTTAAAGATTATTTAATACAGAAATCTTCTTTATACCAGACTATACTGTCGGCTCTGGAATTACACCAGATCAACCATTAGCAATGGGTTGCGGGCTGTCACCGCCGGTCGGGAATTTCACCGCGCCTTGAAGACAAACGTTTTATAATTTTACAAGTCCTATTCTAATAGGCTTTTACTGTCATGTCAACGTTTATAGTCTGGCTCTTTTTCCATAAATTTCTGAGAAGTTCGTCCCATAGTTACTCCATGAGATTATTTTACTTTTTCAACAACTGTACTTCTTCAGGCTTTAATGCACGAAACTCACCCGGCTGAAGACCATACAAATTTAATGGTCCATATGTTTCACGATGAAGTTTAGTCACTGGATGCCCCACTGCTTTAAACATATTCTTAACTTGATGGTTTCGTCCTTCATGGATTGTTAATTGAACAAGACTTGTCTTCTTGGCACGGTCAACATTCAAGAGTTTTGATTTAGCCGGTTTTGTCTTTCGACCATCGATAACTACCCCTAAACGCAATTGTTTTAGTTCATCATTTTTGACGATTCCTTCAACCTTAGCAATATAGGTTTTTTCTACTTCATATTTAGGGTGCATCAGTTTATTTGCTAAAGCACCATCATTTGTTAGGAGAAGAATTCCGGTTGTGTCATAGTCTAAGCGGCCAACTGGATAAATACGTTCATCAATCTCAGCATCATGGATAATATCAACCACTGTTCGACGACCTTTATCATCATGAGCACTTGAGATAACTCCCCGCGGTTTATTTAGCAAGTAGTAAACGTGTTGTTCATGATGGATTGGAACCCCATTTACTACAATCTCATCGTGAACGCCAACTTTAGTCCCAAGTTCAGTCACAATCTTGCCATTAACTGCAACTTTCCCTTGAAGGATAAGTTTTTCTGATGCCCGACGAGAAGCCACTCCTGCTTCCGCCATTGCCTTTTGTAATCGTTCCATTAATTATCGTCCTTTCGTTCTTCTCGCGCTTGTAACGCTTCGAGGAAAATATCACCATTAATATTATTCATTTCTAATTCATCTTGATCAGGTAGCGGTGGAAGTTCATCCAAATCGCTTAACCCGAAATAGTTTAAGAAAGCCGGAGTTGTTGAATATAAAAATGGCCGGCCAGGTGCATCCAAGCGTCCATGAGTGTCAACTAAACCACGAACCATTAATTTTTGTAATGATCCTGAACTTTGCACTCCCCGAATATCGTCAATTTCTAGCCGCGTAATTGGTTGCCGATAAGCAACAATGGCCAATACTTCTAGTAATGCTTTAGTTAATGGCACCGTTAATGGAACTTCAAAGTAATGTTTAATGACCTCTGCTAATTGGGGCTTGGTTGCTAAACGATAGGTCTGATCACTTTCAAGCAAGATAAAAGCAGACGTGGGATCATCTTCATACTTCTTTTTTAGCTCTTGTAATATTGCTAGAACAGCCGGTTTCATAAAACCAGAAATTTTTGCTAAATCGCCTAGGGTAATCCCTTCATCCCCACTAATAAAAAGTAATCCCTCAATCTGCGCTTGGTTGGTTAGTTTGGTATTCGTCACTCTTAGGTCCCTCCGCTAAAATTATTGGTTCAAACAAGCCACCTTGGTTAATAATAATTGCTTGATGCTTTGCCAGTTCAAGAATTGCTAAAAAAGTTGTAACTAAGCCATCACGAGTATGTAAATCTTCAAACAAGTCCTCAAACCTAACCGGACCATCATGAATAATTTCAATCACGTGGTTCATTTGTTGACCAATGCTTACTTTTTCAGCTGCAACGGTTTCAACTAATGGAGTAGCTAATTGTTGACGGCGAAGAACTGCTGCAAAAGCTTGTTGCAAATCCGTTAACTTGATGCCCGGCTCCACATGAGATTTTACCATTTCACGAGGAACCTGCATTGCTGGCCGAGTATACTCCTGTTGACGCAGATTTTCTTTATCTTTTAACCGATCTGCCGCTTTTTTATAACGCTGATATTCCAAAAGCTGTTCCACTAATTCTTGGCGAGGATCAAGCTCCTCTACTTCTAGCTCATCATCCAATACTGGCGGCGAAGGTAACAGCATCTGACTTTTAATGTCCATCAGAGTTGCAGCCATTACAAAATATTCACCTGCAACTTCTAATTGGTGACTTTGCATCTGATGAAGGTAATCAAGATATTGACTTGTAATTTGTGAAATCTGAATATCATAAATATCCATTTCAGATTGTTTTATTAAATGAAGCAATAAATCTAGTGGTCCTTCAAAGTCATGAACCTTTATGACGGGTTGAAATGGATTTTGTGGTTGCACTTGCTTATTCATTATTTCTCTCCCACATGCTAATTATTGGTTGGGTTGCTAAGGTTCCCATGAGGCGTTTACGAGGATATTGATCGTGGACGCCGTCTAACAAAGAAAAAATATTATGCCCCGTTCGTTCGCTTGGCGTAAATGATAAGCGGCGAACCAGCACGTAACAATCCCCTATTTCTATAATCACAATTCCAATAAAGTGGCTATCATCCATATCTTTCCACAAAAAGATTGGCCAGTCATTAGCAAGCGCCCAGTTCATTTCCTCCATAAAGCGATTATCTTTTCGAAGATCTTTTACTAAAGACAATAAACCAAGGGCAATTTTTTGGTAATCTTTTCGATAACGAACTAACATCGTATTTTCCTTTCTATGCGCGAGGATGATATTTCATATAGTTAGCAGATAACTGTTGCGGCGATACCTGTAAATATGGTTGGAGAGCTTTCATCGCGTTATAACCAAGAATTTCTTGAATTAGTTGAACATCGGCACCATTTTCTATTAAATGAACCGCAAAAGAATAACGCATGGTTTGCGGAGTAACTTCTTTTTTAATTTTAGCCTCGCTGACCCATTCCTTCATTTTTTTCCAAATTCCTTGGCGCGTTAAAGGATAACCATGAGCATTTAAGAACACCCGCGTTTCGTGATTATCTCTGAGCAAACGTGGCCGACCACGGTCTAGGTAACCGGTAAGCCACTTGACTGCTGGTTGACTTAAGGGAATCATCCGCTCGCGTTCATTCTTTCCCGTTAGTTGTAGAAGCTTAACGTCGAGATGAAGTGCTGTCAGATCCAAAGCAATTACTTCACTAACTCTCATTCCCGTTGCATCCATAATCTCTAATAATGCTCGATCACGAAGGCCAATTGGGGTTGAAATATCAGGGACTGCCAGCAGTTGTTCAATTTCTTTTTCAGTTAAAATTACCGGTGCAGGTGGTTGGTTAAAGGTATACTGATGATCAATCATTTCCATTGGATTAATGGTTAGGTTATGGTGACGGATCATGTATTTATAAAATTGCCGCAAACTTGAAATCACACGGTTAATTGTCGAATTAGCTTTCCCCTGCTGACGAAGACTATTAAGGAGGTCAATTAGCAAATAGTGGTCCACCTGTTGCCAATCAGCTATCCCTCGATCTTCTAAATAAGTTACAGTTTGTTCTAAGTCCCGTTGATAACTCATCAAGGTATTATCGCTTAATTGTCGTTCATCTTTTAAAAAAGCTAGAAACGCAGCCACTTCACTATTCATTAATCTTGATTCTCTTTTACTAGGACTAATTGACCATTTTCTTGTTTTACTAATTTTTCTTTAAGCAAATGCCCAATAGCACGTTTAAACTGTCCCTTGCTTATTCCAAAGACATCGCGAATAATCGATGGATCTGTCTTATCAGTATATGGCAAGCGATGATTTATATCATGTTCCAACATTGTCAAAATCATTTGTGCATCTTCACCAATGGCTTGATAGGCACGAGGCTTAAGGGAGAGATTAAGACTACCATGTGATGAGATTCCAATAACCCGCGCTTTAACCCGTTGACCTAATCGTGGTTCCTGGTCTCGTTCACTTGGATGGATGAATCCTAAACGATAATCATCAGTAATCACAAAGGTTCCACTCATCTTAAGGCGGTAAACTGTGGCATAAGTATCATGGTTGAGCAAGCGTTTATCTGGAGCTGCTGAAATAGTTTGATAGATTTGGTCATCTGCTAATTTACCCCATAGACGGTCCTTATCATCAACTTGAAGGGACATTAATAAACGGTCACCTGGTTGTGGCCATAAGTGTTTCAAGCTTGGTAAATCATCTAAAGAGACGACAATATCCTTATTTGGAAGACCGATATCAACAAAAACTCCTAAATCACGACGAACATTAACTACTGTACCATAATCGTAATGGTCAACCTGGATCGTTGGAATGTGCTTACAGGTCATCTGTAGTTGGTGGTTCTCATTTTCATAAACAAAGCCGCGTACCTGTCCACCAATATGTAATTCTTGAGGACTTTCGCTTTTCGGTAATCGATACGTTTGCCCATTACGATCTGGTTGAACAAAATAATCGGTATCATTTTCATCAATCATTACCGCTGTAACAACTTTTCCTAATGCTGAATTCATTTTTATCACTTATCCTTTTTTATTCTATATCGATTTTACACGGTAAAGGCTTATTTTGCTAGTAAGATCAATGATTATCATTGTACAAAAAAAGATCGGTTACTAATACCGATCTTTTCGCAGACAATATTATAAATATATTAGTCGATAGTCTTAACACGCATCATGTTAGTTGCACCTGGTACACCTAAAGGAACACCAGCAACGATGATGATCTTGTCGCCCTTCTTAGCAAAGCCAAGTTCAACAGCCTTCTTAGCAGCTAAGTCGAACATTGTATCAGTGTTCTTCATTTCATCAACAACGTATGGTTGAACACCCCAGTTGATCATAAGTCCACGTTCTACACGTTCATTTGGAGTTAACGCAACGATATCAGCATTTGGACGGTACTTAGAAATCATCTTAGCAGTGTAGCCTGAAGCAGTGTAAGCAACAATTGTGTGAATGTCTAAGTCTTTAGCTGCGTTAGCAACAGCAGAACCGATAGTTTCAGTTACGTCAGACTTGTCCCAATCGAACTTTTCAGTACCGAATTCCCAAAGGTGGTTTTCAGCCTTGATATCAATGTCGTTCATCATTGCAACAGATTCAACTGGGTAGTCACCGTTAGCACTTTCACCAGAAAGCATAGTAGCATCAGTACCGTCAAATACGGCGTTAGCAACGTCTGATACTTCGGCACGGGTTGGACGTGGGTTTTCTTGCATTGAGTCAAGCATTTGGGTAGCAGTAATAACTGGCTTACCTAATTCGTTACAACGCTTGATCATGTGCTTTTGAACAATTGGCACATTTTGGGCAGGAATTTCAACACCCATGTCACCACGAGGTACCATTAAACCATCAGAAACAGCAATGATTTCTTCAAAGTTGTCGATACCTTCTTGAGATTCAATCTTAGGGAAAATTTGAACATCTTCCATGTTCTTTTCCTTAAGTAATTCGCGAATGTCAAGAACATCTTGAGCCTTACGAACGAAGGATGCAGCAATGTAGTTAATCTTGTTTTCCAAACCAAAACGAATATCGCTGCTGTCCTTTTCAGTAATACCTGGTAAGTTGATTGATACACCAGGGGCGTTAACACCCTTCCGAGAACCAAGAACACCATGGTTTAAGACGTGACATACAAGTTCCTTGTTTGCATCGTCTTTTTCATCAATAACCATGTCAATTAAACCATCATCAAAAAGAACATGGCCACCAACATGAGTATCATCGTATAAGCCTGGGTAGGTAACAGCAATCTTGTCATGAGTACCTTCAATTGAAGGATCCATTGAAATGCGAACCTTGTCGCCAATTTCAAAGTTGATCTTACCTTCTTTTTGAACAGTAGTCCGAATTTCGGCACCCTTAGTATCAAGCATAAGACCAACGTGCTTGCCAGTAATTTCTTCAGCCTTGTGTACGTTTTCGATCCGACCCAAGTGTTCTGGGTGGTCACCGTGTGAGAAGTTGAAACGGAAAATGTTAGCTCCCGCATTGATCAACTTAACGATCGTATCAACATCAGTACTTGCAGGACCAAGTGTACTTACAATCTTGGTTTTCTTCATAAATGAATCTCTCCTTTTGCATCTATAGCATCAATTACAATCTGTAATTGTATGCCTCATTTGCACACTGTTATGATAGCACTTTTCAAATAACGTGTCTTTATTTTTTATACAAAAGGTTTTAAAAAAGCGCTATCATTCTAAAATTAGTTATTTTTTCTAACTGTTATTTAATTTTATAGCTTTCAGTGATTACTATTAAGCTGTTGTAAGACAACGTTTTCTTGGCCAAGAACGGCGACAAGCGCCTTTTTTGCTTTCTGAGAATTTTTTAACCATCGTTTTTGGTCAAGCAGGATCTTCTTATCGTTTGCTGGATAAAACAACAAGACAGGAATTGAACCATGGTATTCATTAAAAACATTATTTAACTCTCGATGCACCATCTCAGTGTCTAATGACGGTAAGATTCGTAAAACCCATCGTTGCTTGCGGCGTTTCTGTTGAACTTTTTTAACATCCTGCAATTGGTTAGCAACTAATTGTAGGCCTCGTCCCTCACGGTATTCTACTCGGCCCCGGACAATTAAGACCTTATTTGTTTCTAGTTGCTCTTTGAACTGCTGATATTGTTTTGGAAAGACGGTAATATCAACTGCTCCGGTCTCATCCGTTCCATTAACAAAGGCCATTTCTCGATGTTCACGTTTAGTATAAATAGTCTTAATGTGATTTGTAAGAACAATTATTGTCGCTTCTGAATTCGGATATAAATCATCAATTTTAGTGGCATGAAGTTGCTGGCCTAATTGATAATATTGAGTAACTGGGTGGCCAGAAAGATATACTCCTAAGTATTCATTTTCCTTAGTTAGACGGGTCAATAGAGGAAATTCGTTTCGTTGATCGATTGCCGTTTGGAGTGCCGGATCGGCAAAATTAGCAAAACCAAACAACTCAATTCCTGAAATTAATTTAGGAAGGGCATCAATCATCTCTGCTCGGTTGTAGCCCATATTATCAAAGGCACCACTATAGATTAATGGTTCAATTAATTCTTGTTTTTGCCAGCGCTCTGGAATACGCGTAATAAAATTACGAAGATCTGTAAACTTGCCATTTTCCTGTCGTTCTTTAAGAATTGTGGCGATAAAATCACGACGTACTCCTTTGATAGCAGAAAAACCAAAGTAAACTATTTCATCATGTAGTAGAAAACTACCCTCACTTATATTGATTCGCGGACCACTAATTTTGACGCCAAATTGCTTTGCATCCCCCACGTGACGTTTCAATTTCTCAATATTAGTTTCTGCATTCATTAGGGCAGTAAAAAAAGCTGCAGGGTAATGGACTTTCAAATATGCCATCTCAAACGCCATCATAGAATAAGCAACTGCATGTGAGCGATTGAACCCATAATTAGCAAAGCGATCAATATATTCAAATACTTGGTGAGCGACTTGTGCTGAATAGCCGTGTTCTGTTGCACCAGCAATAAATTTTGTTCGCATATCCTCCATTGCGGCCTTTTTCTTCTTACTCATTGCCCGGCGTAAAAGATCCGCCTCTCCTAAGGTAAAACCAGCCATTACAGAAGCCAACTGCATTACCTGCTCTTGATAGACCAAAATACCGTAAGTTGATCCCAGAATTTTTTCAAGTGAAGGAGCAGGATAAGTAATTTTCTCTTTTCCAACTTTGCGGGCGGTAAAATGAGGAATATTTTCCATTGGGCCTGGACGATAAAGTGCATTCACTGCCACAATATCTTCAAAATTCGTTGGATGAAGATTAATCAAGACATGTCTGATCCCACTTGATTCAAATTGAAAAATCCCTTCAGTTTTTCCTCGCTGGAACAGTTGAAGAGTCAATGAATCATTAAAGTTAATTTTTTGCAAATCAAAATTAGGGTCTTCTTGCCGAATCATTTGAAGGGTATTGTCCATGATTGAGAGGTTCTTCAATCCCAAGAAATCCATTTTTAATAGCCCCAACGCTTCTACTGTGTCTTTGGCAAACTGCGTCATTAATAAGCCATCACTACCATCTTGTAACGGCACAACTTCATGCAATGGCTGCTCAGAAAGAACAATTCCTGCCGCGTGAATTGAATAATGACGCGGCAACCCCTCTAATTGCTGGGCAACTTGAATCAGCAAACGAAATTTAGGATTATCGTTAAGAAGATTTTTTAGTTGTTGCGACTCATTTAATGCATCCTTGAGTGTCACGTGAAGGCCATGCGGTAATGCATCGATTAACCTTTGCATATCGTAACGGGGCAAGCTAAAGACCCGACTCACATCACGAACGACTTGCTTAGCAGCTAACGTTCCAAAAGTAATAATTTGGGCTACGCGTTGGTGTCCATATTTTTGATGTACATATTGCAAGACTTCATCACGCCGATTATCAGGAATATCTAAGTCAATATCGGGCATTTGAGCTCGTTCTGGATTCAGAAAACGTTCAAATAATAAGTTGTATTGCAAAGGATCAACTTCTGTAATTGCTAAAGCATAGGCAACTAATGATCCCGCAGCTGATCCCCTTCCAGGGTCAGTCGTAATCTTTTGCTGGTGAGCAAAATTCATTACATCCCATACAATTAAGAAATAATCATCAAAGCCCATTTCGTGGATTACTTTTAATTCCATCGCTAAACGTTCCTGATACTGTTGAATGGTTTTTCCCGGTGCTACTTGTCTTTTTTTCAATCCTTGAATACATAGAGAACGCAAATATTGTTGCGATGATATCCCTGCTTGATTTTTAAAATGAGGAAGGACCGGGGCCCTAAATTGAAGTTCAACGTTGCACCGGGTTGCCACTTCAACTGTCTTTTGCGCGGCTGCACGAAGCCCTTTCGCCTTATAATCTTGGACAACCTGTTCTTTTGAATGGAGATAATGTTGTCCTCTTCGCTCCGCTTCTATCGTCGGATCTTTCAACTCAACTCCGGCATCAATTGCTTGTAAAACACGACTAGCAAAAAGATCGTTGGCGTTTAAATAATCAACTGGAGACGTTCCTACTAATGGTAAAGATAATTGTTCTGATAATTGTTGCAAGGTATCTATTTGAACGGCATCTAACCGCGAATTGACTCCTAACAAAACGCTATCATTATCCCCCAAATTAGCAAGTTCAGTTAAAATTGATGTTGGCTGAGCAAGGATACTAAAAACTGTACTTTGTGGAGGAATAATTATAAATAATTCACCCAGTAAAGGACTAATTTGCGCAATCGTTAAAGGTACTTTTTTATCTTTTCGCGTTTGCTGAAGCGTCGATAGATCCATCAGATGCTGGTACCCTCGTTGATTCTTAGCTAGAAACACTAAATTTAACTTGGTACCATCTATCTCATTTAATGCAACTACCAGCCGCAAGCCGAGAATGGGTTTAATTCCTGCTTTTTTTGCTGCATTATAAAATTCGACAGTCCCATATAAAACATTTTCATCTGTTAATGCTAATGCCTTATACCCGCGTTCCTTAGCTGTTGTAACTAGGTCAGAAATCCGGGTTGGACTTTTTAACAAGCTATAACTACTCTTAACATCTAAGGGCGTAAAATCCACTTCATTTCACCTCTCAATAAAATTATATCAAATCAAACTAAATAGAGAAATTAGCCCAACCCTTTCAAAAGTATTAATAAATATGCTAGAATATGGTATGACTTCAAAGGGGATGACCAACATGAACTTTTTATCAAAGAATATTGTGGCTGGTATTTGGGCACTTATTCTGGGTGAGGTCCTAGCTTACATCACAGGTCAACTAGAATCGATGACACCAGACTATACCCTTGTCGGCTGGTGTTCTGTAATTATGGGATTAGTCGTTATCAATTGTGTGGACAAAATTACCGCAGATGCAAATCCTAGCAAAAATGAAGATTAATTAAAAAGGATTGAGTCCAAAACGGCTCGATCCTTTTTAATTTATTTAGGCTTCTTCCGCAGTCAACCGCACAATCTCAAGCAGGGTGTCCAATGCCCGCTCCATCGTTTGCAGTGATACATATTCAAAACGCGAGTGCATATTTTCTCCACCAGCAAAAAGATTAGGAGTTGGTAAGCCCTTGTAAGAAATTGTTGAACCATCTGTCCCGCCACGAACTGGATAGATATCAGGTTTAATGTCCAGATTTTCCATAGCTTTCTTTGCAATTTCAACAACTTCCATGTGATCCTTAAGCGCATCTTTTAAGTTGTAATATTGGTCATAAAGATTCATCGTTACTAGATCTGCACCAAGTTCATCATTTAAGCCAGCAACAATCCGTTCAAGTAAATGCTTCCGCTCAATAAATATTTGCTTATCATGATCGCGAATTAAATAAGTCATTGAAGCATGATCAACAGTTCCATCAAACTTATATAAGTGATAGAATCCTTGCCGTTCATCTGTCCGTTCTGCTCGATCATGGGCTGGCAAACTATTTTGCAAGTCAATTGCAACCTGAATAGCATTGATCATCGTTCCTTTGGCAACCCCAGTGTGAACATCTTTTCCTTGAATCTCAATTTCCGCCTGAGCTGCATTAAATGTTTCATATTCCAATTCGCCAAGTGGGCCACCATCAACCGTATAGGCAAAATCGGCCCCAAAATCTTTAACATCAAAATGATCAGCCCCGGTACCGATTTCCTCATCAGGTCCTAAGCCAATCTTAATGGTTCCGTGCTTGATTTCAGGGTGAGCCATCAGGTAAGCAGCCATTGTAACAATCTCCGCTACTCCTGACTTGTCATCAGCCCCAAGCAAAGTAGAGCCATCAGTAGTAATCAAAGTATTGCCCTGATATTTTTTCAATGATGGAAATTCGGTAGTAGTTAAGATATATTGCCCATCTTTATCAAGCTTAATATCTGACTTGCCATCGTAATCTTCGACAATCTGTGGATTAACATTATGAGCATTAAAATCTGCAGTGTCGATATGGGCAATGAAACCAACTGTTGGCACATCTCGGTCAAGATTACTTGGAATTGTGGCGACCAAATATGAACTTTGTGGATTAATATGAACATCACTCAACCCTAGAGATATCAATTCATCTTTTAATTCATTTAAAAATGCAGTTTCCTTAGGATCAGAAGGAATTGTTTTTGAATCTGGATTTGACCTGGTCTCAGTTTTAACATACTTCAAAAAACGTGGTAATAATCCCTCATACTTTTCCTCACTCATAATTAGCATCCTCCTTATCTAAAAAACTATTTACTAATAAAAGTAAATGGCTCTGTATTAACTCTGCTCTCTAGCACTTCAAACTGCCAATTATTTTCATCTTTCCACTGAGTAATTAAATTAGCAAGCTGATGAGCGGCTACCACTTCAATATGATGTCCAGGATCAATAACAACAAGGTGATTAGCAATCATATCATGCGCAAAGTGGTAACTTACATCGCCTGTGACATAAGCATCTGCGCCAGCTTCAAGAGCTTGTTGATAAAAATCTTGACCAGCACCACCAAGTACTGCAACACGTTTAATCTCTCTCTTTTGGTCAAGCGGGTTGACAATTAACCGTAATCCCTGTACATCAAAAACATCCATACAATATTCTGCAAATTTTTGCGGCGTTAATGGTTCAGCCAGTTCACCAACCCGTCCCATTCCAACTGGTTTACCACTTATCGGATCATTTCCTGCCGATACTAACGGTACAGTATTAGTTAGATGGAGTTGATCTGCTAACCAGTCATTCATTCCGCCATTAGCAGTATCCAAATTAGTATGAGCTGCATAAACAGTAATATTATTCGCCAAAAGTTTAGCGTACATTGCATTTTGCGGATCCCGCGTATCTAGATCTTTTGCTGGGTGAAACATAATGGGATGATGAGTAAAAATAAAATCAACATTTTGCTCAACTGCTTCATCAACCACTTCTGGGCGAACATCAAGGGTTGTCATTAGTCGAGTAATTGGGAGATCTGGATTGCCAATTTGCAAGCCGACATGATCCCATTTTTCTGCTAGTTGCGGATTAGCAAATTTTTCAAAACGCGCAATTAATTGGTTACCGGTTGTCATCGGCGATCGCTTCCTTTACTTGTGATAAAAACTGATTTATTTCATTAATCTTTTTTACTGGTGGCTGTTGAGCCTTTTGCATCTGATCAATAACATGGGCTTCACGTTGAAGGTATTCTTGCCATTTCTTCTTAAAAATAGGCCCTTTATTTTCCAACAAAAATGGCCCAAAATCAAGCTCATACTTGCTGTATTTAAATGGGACAACTGATGGCTCCGCAACGATAATTTCATAAATATGATTGTCTTCTTCAATTATTTTCTCTGTCATTATTTGATAACGATTATTCATTAACCATTCACGCAACTGACTTTCACCCACATTCGGTTGAAGGACAAGTCGCTTAATTCCTGTTAGCTTACTCTTGCCCTTCTCTAAAATGGAAGCAATTAAACTTCCACCCATTCCAGCAATCGTAATTGTATCAACTTTATCTGCTGGTTCAATCGCTGCTAAGCCGTCTGCCAATCTTGGGATAACTTGACCTTCTAATTGGTGATCTTTTATTTCATGAACAGCATTTTCATAAGGCCCCCTTACTACTTCGCCAGCAATTGCAAAATCAATTTTACCATCTAACACTAATGCGGCTGGTAAATATGCATGGTCAGAACCAATATCGGCAACCCGTGCACCTGATGGAACTAGAGAAGCAACACATGCTAGCCGTGTTGATAAGTGCTTTTCATCCACAAAAATCATTCCTTTATCTATTTAATAAACTAATTATAACAAAAAGAGGAAGTAAGGTAGCACCCACTTAGGAGTCCCATTCCTACTTCCCTATTAATTTACACAAGATGGTCTAAAAATTCACCAATCCGTTTAATTGCTTCTGTTAGGTTTTCATCAGAGGAGGCATATGACAGGCGAACATAACCATCGCCACCTTTACCAAAGGCACTGCCTGGCGTTACCCCAACTTTTGCTTCTTTAGCAAGCTGTTTTGCAAAGGCAACATCGTCAGTTCCGAATTGGGCTGGAATCTTAGCAAAAAGGTAAAAGGCCCCTTCAGGAGTTAACATTTCAAAGCCTAATTTCTTAAGACCGGCAACGAGTAAATCACGGCGATGCTGGTAAATTTTGCGAAATTCTAATGGATCATCCAAGCCATTTGTCAGTGCTTCAGCCGCTGCAACTTGAACGTTATTAGTTACTGTTGTGACTAAGAAAGCATGCATCTTTGAAATATTAGCCATAATTTTAGCTGGAGCAGCAACATATCCTAAACGGTAACCAGTCATTGCGTGAGATTTTGAAAGTCCAGAGATGAAAATCGTCCGCTCCGGAATCATGGTAGCAATTGAATAGTGCTCTACCCCATAGACTAATTCGCTATAGATTTCATCAGCAATCGCATATAAATGATGCTTCTTAATTACTTCAGCTAATCCTGCTAGAACTTCCTGAGGATATTCACGACCAGTTGGGTTGCTTGGGTAGTTAAGAATAACGGCTTTGACGCCTTTCCCCTCTTCTTCAAGGACTTCTTCAAGTTTTTCTGGAGTCAAAACAAAATTATCTGCTGAAGTATCAACCTGAACAACCGTTGCTCCTGTCATTTCAATCAATGGGAAATATAGGGAGAAAATCGGGGTAGGAACCACAACTTTATCTCCAGTATTAAGAATTGCAAATAAGGTTGCATCAAGGGCCTCAGTTGCTCCCACGGTCGCAATTATTTCAGTTTGCGGGTCATAGTGCACATCACGAGTATTCTGAATATAATCACTGATTGCTTCAAGTAATTCCGGCTTTCCCATTTGGGGAGCATAGTGAGAATCATCTTCCTCAATACTTCTAATGGCTGCTTGCTTAACGTGTTCAGGAGTTGCCATGTCTGGTTCTCCTAATGTTAATTTAATAATTCCTGGAATCTTTGAAACTTCTTTATTGAATGCACGAATACCTGATGGTTGTAATGCATCCAACTTATGACTAACAGTTCCATATAAATCAGCAGATAACTCTGGCATTGTTCGATCTCTCCTCGATTTTTATTTATAATAGTTTTTAAAAACGCTTTATAAAAATTTTACCCGAACAATAGAATGTTTTCAATATAAAAATAAGATTTCTCTCATTTATTTTAAATAAAATTAAAAAGCAGCTTAAGATAATTAATTAACTTAGGCTACTTTTTTAGTGTAAATCCGTCTTTTTTACGTATATATTTAAATGAAGAATCTTTTTATTCTAAGAAATCTTTTAATTGCTTAGAACGTGATGGATGGCGTAATTTCCGGAGTGCCTTGGCTTCAATTTGACGAATCCGTTCCCGCGTTACCCCGAAGACTTTTCCGACTTCTTCAAGCGTTCGTGTTCGACCATCATCTAAGCCAAAACGAAGCCGGAGAACGTTCTCTTCACGATCAGTTAATGTATCAAGAACATTTTCAAGCTGTTTTTTCATCATTTCATAAGCAGCATGGTCGGCTGGGCTTGTTGCATCCTGGTCTTCAATAAAGTCCCCTAAATGAGAATCATCCTCTTCACCAATAGGCGTTTCAAGAGAAACTGGTTCTTGGGCAATTTTAAGAATATTCCTCACTTTCTCAGTTGGCATATCCATTTCTGCACCAATTTCTTCTGGTAACGGTTCACGGCCTAAATCTTGAAGTAATTGTCGTTGAATTCGGATCAATTTGTTAATGGTTTCAACCATATGAACCGGAATCCGAATTGTCCGTGCTTGATCAGCAATTGCCCGCGTAATAGCTTGCCGAATCCACCAGGTAGCATAAGTAGAGAACTTAAATCCTCGCCGGTAATCGAATTTTTCAACAGCTTTCATAAGTCCCATGTTACCTTCTTGAATTAAATCAAGGAACTGCATTCCACGGCCAACATAACGCTTTGCAATTGAAACAACTAATCGCAAGTTTGCTTCAGCTAGTTCTTGTTTAGCTACTTCATCACCTTTTTCAATCCGTAAAGCAAGCTGAACTTCTTCATCAGCTGTCAAAAGATTTACACGACCAATTTCCTTCAAGTACATCCGCACAGGATCATTAATTTTAACCCCGGTTGGTGCTGATGTATCCTTCATGGCAGATTGTGATAATTTTTCAGTAGCTTTTAAAGCACGAGGATCTGGATCTCCATTTTCATCGACAACACTAATTCCGGCATCTTCAATATTTTGAAGTAAATTATCAATCCCGTCAGCGTTCAATTCAAATGGTTTAGCAATTTTAGTAGTTAATTCATCGTATTCAATCTGCTTTTGCTTCTTGTAATTACGAATTAACTTACCAACTGCGGTGTCATATTCTTGTTGGTCAAAATCGGCGCTGTTAGAAATAACAATGTCTTTTTTCTTACTTTTTGCCATATTAATTAGTCTCCTCCGTTTTTAAGCGTTGCTGCTGTTTTAATAATTTTACCAGTTCAATTGTTAATTGCGTAGCCAATTCTGTATTATGCAACGAATTAGCTTCTTTTAACTGGGCTTGTTTATCTGCAATTTGCGCAGCTAACGGCGTTTGTTCCATGATCATATAGATGCAATCATCAATTGCTCGCATATCAACTTCTCGATCAACGTTTAAATTTTCAATTTGCCCTAGAGTACCTTGTAGACTACTTTCATCTAAATAATCGAGAAAGTCAGCAGTTGAATACGATCCGTTTTCAGAAAAATAACTTGCGGCTAATAAATACAAGGTTTGATATTTCTCATGTGCAAAATGAAAATTGTGATCTGCTGTCACATGCATCCATACTTCACGATCATATAGCATATACCTTAGTAAGATCTGTTCCGCTAATTCAGTCCTACTAAGTTTAATTTTTTGATGTTCTTCCTCACTAGTTTGTTGAAAGTGCTGATGACGAGCTGGTGAAGGCTGTTGCTTAATCCATGACTGATTATGAATTCCTAGTTGTTGTCGCAATTGATCTAACTGTGTCTTTAAGGTTTGCCGATCTAACTTGAACTCACCTGCCAACCGTTGCAAGTACATATCTTCTTCTAAGGGAGCTTGAACCCGCGCAATTACCTTCAATGCTTGGTTAAGATATTGCATTAGTTCATTCTGATTATCTAAATCTTTCCCATTTCTTAAAAAGCGCAGGTAAAATTCTGTCGTTGTTTCTTCCTTATTCGTAAGATAGGCATTGAATTGCTGTGGACCATACTTTTGAACATATTCATCTGGATCAATCCCAGCCGGTAATTGAACAACCTTCACCTGCAACTGATTAGGGCGATGATCATTAACAAGGCTAATTGCACGATCAATTGCATTTTGTCCTGGTTGATCTCCATCGTAACAAATGTCTAATTGCTTAGTAGCTCGACCAATAATTGCTACTTGCTCTTCGGTAAAACTGGTTCCCATTGAAGCAATTCCATTTTCGACCCCAGCATCAAAGGCAGAGATCACATCCATAAATCCCTCAAATAAGTATAACCGGCCATCTTTACGAGCCGCTTTTCGTGCAACGTCAAAATTAAATAAGGTTCGTCGTTTATTGAAAATCGGTGTCTCAGGACTATTTAAATACTTGGGTAAATTTGTTTTACTAGTATCAATTAACCGTCCAGAAAAAGCAATCACCTGACCTTGACCATTTTTTATCGGATACATTATCCGTTGAATAAACCGATCTCGCAACTCTCCTTGTTGGTCTTCACTAAAAAGTCCACTTTTTCTTAGTAATTGATAATCAACCTTTTGCTGCTGAAAGAATGGCTTCAAAATTCGCTGATCAGGAGCATATCCTAAGCCGAATTGTTCAATCAGCTCTTCACTCATTCCCCGTTTTTTTAAATAATTAAGTGCACCTTGCCCAGCCGGTGTATTTACCAATATATGGTGATAAAGTTTAGCTGCTTTATCATGAAGGTCAAACAGTTGTCGATTCTCGTTATTTAATGGTTTAGTCGGAATGCTAACATATTGTTCCGGAATCTTAATATTACTATCGTTAGCGATCTCTTTAACCGCATCTACAAAATCAATCTGCTTTAGCTCCATTAAAAATTGAAATACATTTCCACTCCGGTGACAGCCAAAACAATAGAAAAACTGCTTTTCTTCATTCACTGAAAAAGATGGCGTCTTTTCATCATGAAAGGGACATAACCCAATTAAATTTTTTCCAGCCTGATGCAATTGGACATAACGCCCAATTACATCCCCAATATCAACTGAATTTCGTATTTCATCAATCACATCACGCGGTATCTTTGCCATTGATCCACCTCATTTAGTAAGCGAATAGCAACGAAATGAAAGGTCGCAACCTAACGGAATGCGACCTCCACCTATTTTTACATTTAACTAGTATCTATAATACCACAAGTTAGCTGCAATACAATTAAAACGTCTTATTTTACAATCAAGTTATCCAAGTTACCAATTAATGATGCTTGATGAGCCAAAATACTTAATTGGGCTAAACGATTCTTACGAATATCTTCATTCTTATCCATAATCATATTTTCATCAAAGTATTCACTAATTATTGGTGTTAAAGTCCGTAAGGCTGCAAAGTTTTCACTTACCGTTTGCTTATCTTCTTTAAGCAATTCTGAAACAACAGTATGCATCTTGTTTTCAGATGGATTTTCAAATAAATTAGGATCTACTGCAAGCTCATTAACTGGACGATTATCCTTCTTTGCAATCCGTAATACTCGGGTAAGAGCTTCGATATCTTCTTTAAAGTTATCATCATTCTTATGATCCTCAATAGTTTGAATAGCTTCAAGAACATTGGCAATATCATTTTGGCGGGTATCAGTCGCTGCATCAATGATATCGTGACGAACCTTTTGACCATGGAATAATTGTTTAATCCGGTCTAAGAAGAATGAACGGACTTCATCACTGTTTTTATTCAAATCAAAAGAAACATTGATTTCAGCATTTTCAAAGGCTGGAATAATTTCTGATTGAATATTTAATAATGGAAGGTGCCAACCACGATCGGCGATAATCCGGACAATTCCAAATGCCTGCCGACGTAAAGCGTAAGGGTCATTCGAACCACTTGGAATCATGTCAACCGCAAAGAAGCTCATAATACTGTCAAGTTTATCGGCAATTGCTAAGACCGCTCCAATCTTAGTTTGTGGTAATTCTCCTTCTGCAGAGATTGGCATGTAATGTTCGCGAATGGCTGTGGCAACATCATCTTTTTCACCGAACAACTTAGCATAAATTTCGCCCATAATTCCTTGTAATTCAGCAAATTCACCCACCATTTGCGTAGTAAGGTCAAATTTATAAATATGTGCTGCTCGATCAAGGTCTGCTAGTTCTTCATCCGAAAGATTCAATTGCTTACCAAGAACATTTGCAATCACTGCAACCCGTTGCATCTTATCATACATTGAACTGATCTTATCGTGAAAACTAACTTTCTTTAACCGTTCAACATATTGATCAATTGTCAACTTTTGGTCTTCTTGGTAGAAGAATTGGGCATCTTCAAGACGAGGAACAAGAACCCGTTCATTTCCCTTAATAACATTATCAAGGTAGTCTGTATTACCGTTACGAACCGAAATAAAGTGCGATAAGAGGTTACCGTCTTCATCTCGTACACAGAAGAAACGTTGGTTATCCTTCATGGAAGTAATTAAGACCGGATCAGGTAATGCTAAGTACTTCTCATCAAAAGATCCAGCAAAGGCAGTTGGCCATTCAACTAGGTTATTAACTTCCTCGAGTAAATCTTCATCCCAATCAACTTGCCAGTTGTTTTCATTAATAATTTCAGTAATTTGATCCTTAATTAACTCTTTTCGCTTTGTTTGATCAGCAATAACGAAATCATTATTTAAGGTTTCCTCATAATCATCAGCCTTAGCAATTTCAACTGGATGTCCTAAGAACCGGTGACCTTGTGTTTCTCGGCCGGCTTCAACATCTAAAATGTTAAATGGAACAACTTCTTCATTTAATAATGAAACTAGCCACCGAATTGGACGAATAAACTGTAAGTTATTGTAGCCCCACTTCATCAAGGTTGGGAAATTCATCGAAGTAATAACTGCTGGCAATCCTTGAAGGACTTCAGCAACAGTCTTTCCAGCAATATGCTTTTCAACAAAAACATATTCAACACCTTTTACTTCCTTGAATTCAATATCTTCAACAGAAGCACCTTGACCGCGGGTAAAACCGATTGCGGCTTTTGTCCAATTACCATCAGCATCTTGAGCAATCTTTTTTGCAGGACCCTTAACTGATTCATCAATATCAGGTTGCTTATCACTTAAGCCACGGATTAATAACGCCATCCGTCGTGGAGTTGCAAATTCTTGAATACTATCAAAAGTAATCCGTTGTTCTTTAAGGTACTTCTCAACGCGCTCGTGTAACTGTTTAATACTTGGTGTTACAACGTGAGCAGGCATTTCTTCAACACCGACTTCTAATAAATATGTATTTGCCATCTTACTTTTCCCCCTTTTGTGCTTTCTTAGCTGCTTTTTTTGCGGCCCGTTCCTTTGCTTTTTCCGCTTTTTTTGTATATTCTTCGACTGTCTTTTGACGGACTGCTTCATCATGAATTAATGGGAAGCCACGTTTACGCCGCTCTTCAACAAAGGCCTTTGCAATTGATTTTGCCATAATTCGAATACGGTGAAGGTACCCAGCACGCTCAGTAACCGAAACTGCACCACGCGCATCTAGCAAGTTAAAGGTATGACTACACTTTAAAACATAATCATAAGCTGGGTGAACTAGTCCAAGCTTAATCAAACGTTTAGCTTCCTTTTCGTAATCATTAAAGTCTTGCAGAAGCATGTCTTGATTACTTTCTTCAAACGCATACTTGGAATGTTCGTATTCAGGTTCTTGGAAGATATCACCATATAGAACCCCGTCTGCCCACTCTAAGTCATAAACTGAGTCAACGTTTTGAATGTATTCAGCCAACCGTTCAAGTCCATAAGTAACTTCGGCAGCTACTGGACTCATAGGTAACTCCCCCACGACTTGGAAGTAAGTAAATTGAGTAACTTCCATTCCGTCAAGCCAAACTTCCCAACCAACACCGGCACAGCCCATTGAAGGGTTTTCCCAGTTATCTTCAACAAACCGGATATCATGCTCTAAAGGATCTATTCCCAACTTTTTCAAACTACCTAAGTATAATTCTTGAATATTATCAGGAGAAGGCTTCATTAATACTTGGAATTGATGGTGTTGGTAAAGCCGGTTTGGATTTTCACCATAACGACCATCAGCCGGCCGCCGTGAAGGTTCAACATAAGCCACATTCCATGGTTCAGGACCAATTGCACGTAAGAAAGTGTAAGGACTCATTGTCCCTGCACCTTTTTCATTATCATAAGCCTGCATCAGCATACAGCCTTGATCTGCCCAATATTGTTCCAATGTAAAGATAATATCTTGCACGGTTAGTTTTTTCGTCATACTTTACTTCTCCTTTCAATGAAAAAGTCCCTACAGTACCAAATAATAGATACTGTAGGGACGAAGTTAATCGCGGTTCCACCCTACTTTTTTACATCTCTGTAAAACAGCTTAGTTTAAGCGGCTGTTAGAGTGCCAAAGATAAACAAATTACAAGGCTCGCACCATTCCCTGATCGCTGATTGGTTTATCCACAATCTCTGTCATTGCCAATATTCAATTAAACACGCTCTTATAATAGAAAAATATTTTACAAATGTCAATCGTTCATTGATAACTTTCCGATATTTTGTTCCCACTTATTCATTTGTCTAATAAAACGTTTTGCCTTCAAATTTAGACCGACCTCATTATCATAAAGAGTATCCAAAACTTGTTGAAGGCGTCGTTTGGTAGCTGGATTAATCCGAATAGAATTCAATTTTTGCAAGTTAATTGTAGCAAACTGTTGGAAATAATAAACAGTTTTACGGTCAAGATGGAGACGGTGCTCGTCAAGTGACCAGTGATTTTGGCAAAGCATCCCCCCATATTGTTCTGAGAAGTCTAACGCCAGATCATTGCGGCTACAAACAACACACCGATCCCAAATTGGCGCTACACCAAAAGCAACTAGCAGCTGTGTTTCAATAATATTTGTAATTACTTGCTCATCTAATCCTTTTTCGATTAAGTCTAGTGCTGCAGCAACTTGGTTAAACCAGCCACCAATGCTTCGACCGTCATTAAAAGCACTGTCAACTAGTGCCAAAATGTACGTAACATATGCATTTTTGCTAATGTCACCTGCAATCTTCTTGTATTGGCTAGTATCGCTGGCTGTATTAATAAAACTCAAGCCATTTTCATCAAGCGAGCCAATATATGTACCATGGGTGAATGGCAGGATATCAGCAGTCATGCGAAAGCCACGTTTCTTAGCATTTTTTACAAAAAACATCGCTGGCCCAATCTTATCAGTGAGCATTTTTATTAATAGATCTCGCTCACGATAATCCTGTCGATACATAATAATCCCAGTAAATTGTGTGGTTACGCGTGCCATGTAACCATCTTCCTTTTAATAGTCTTTATTCCGATAACCATAGTCTTTTAGCATTGCAGACTTATCACGCCAGTCAGGAACAACTTTTACCCATAATTGAAGAAATACTTTGTCACCAAGTAATCTTTCAATATCTTGACGGGCCATCGTCCCAATCTTTTTCAGCATTTTTCCACCCTTACCAATAATAATTCCCTTTTGGCCAGGACGTTCAACAATTATATTGGCTGAAATATGAAGATGGTTTTCATCCTCCCGCTTTATCGATGTTACATCAACAGCTACTGAATGTGGTACTTCTTGTCTTGTCAGCAAAAAGACCTTTTCACGGATCATTTCTGCAATCACAAAGCGTTCAGGGTGATCGCTTACTTGATCGGCCGGGTAGTATTGCGGACCATTAGGAAGAATTTTAATAATATCATTAATTAAGTTATTTACATTATTTCCCTGTAAAGCCGAAATTGGCACAATCCCCTTAAACGGAAGGGTGTCTTTATACTGGTCAACAATTTCCGGCAGATCATTGGGATTGATTTGATCGATCTTATTAACAACTAAAAAGATTGGCTGATTAACTTTCTTTAAGCGTTCAATAATAAAGTCGTCACCGGGGCCGCGCTTTTCAGTTGCACTCACAACAAATAAGACAGCATCTACTTCATCTAGTGCTGACATTGCTGATTTTTCCATAAAATCGCCTAATTTTGTAGATGGTTTGTGAATCCCTGGCGTATCAATAAAAATAATCTGTGCTTCTGGGCTTGTATAAATTCCTTGAATCTTATTACGCGTCGTCTGTGCAACATTACTCATAATTGCTACCTTTTGACCAACAACATAATTCAATAAAGTTGATTTTCCAACATTTGGGCGCCCAATAATTGCCACAAAGCCAGACTTATAATTTGGATTATCCATGTTAAAACTTCCTATCTAATAATTGCTAATATACGGGGGATAAAAATAATTAATCCCACCAAGACTGAAAATATCGCCGAAATCAGTACGCCACCAGCGGCTACATCTTTAGCTTTTTTTACATTTAATTCATAATGGTGATCAACAATCAAATCTGTAACAGCTTCGGTAACCGTATTAAGAAATTCGGATGTAAAAACAACAAAGATTGCCAATAAAATCCATAACCATTCCATTGCTGAAATATGCAATAAAGCCGACACAATAATGGCTGAACAGGCAGCCAAAAGATGGTAGCGCATATTACGCTCTTCACGTAATACTTGAATAATTCCATCAATTGCATGACAGATTGCTTGAAGTAAGTGATGATTTTTCTCAGTTTGATGTTTATCGCGTGAGCCCATAGCCGTCTAGTATCTCCCGTTGTAATTTAAACATTTTTTCTTCATCTACCGGTTCTTCATGATCGTATCCATTTAAGTGAAGAAAGCCATGGACAGCTAAAAAACCTAACTCACGATCAACTGAATGGCCCAAGAACTTTGCCTGTTCCGCTACTTTATCGATGGAAATAAATAAGTCACCAAGATTAACTGGAATTTCAGCAGCTACTTCGGGATCCATAATGATTGGTGTTTCATCTCCTGCTTCTTCTGCGGCAAAACTTAAAACATCAGTTGCCCGGTCAACATTACGATACTGAGCATTTAATTTTTTTATCTCTGGATTATTTACAAATGTTAAGGACATTTCAGTATTTTCTGATAAGGAAAGTTTTTTAGCAGCATATTGTAATAAATCCCTTACCATCTCCAATTGTTCATTTGGAAGTTGTGCTGTTGTTTGATCGAAAATTTCCAGATCCATCATTTTTCCTCTTTTTTCTCTTTGTCTTTTTCTGCTAATTGCTTTGACGTTTGATCCTCATAAGCAGTAATAATCCGCGCCACAACTGGGTGACGAACAACATCTTCCGCACTAAATTTAACAAACTTAATTGACTTAATGTTATTCAAAATTCGTTGCGCGTTTACAAGACCACTGCGCGTCCCATGAGGAAGGTCAATTTGTGAAACATCCCCATTAACAACCATTTTTGATCCAAAACCTAAACGGGTGAGGAACATCTTCATCTGGGCATTAGTCGTATTTTGGGCTTCATCTAAAATTACAAATGCCCCGTCAAGGGTTCGTCCACGCATATAAGCAAGGGGAGCAATTTCGATAATTCCCCGATCAATTAACCGTTGCGTATGATCAGCCCCAAAAATATCATTTAAGGCATCATAAATTGGTCGTAAATAAGGATCTACTTTTTCACGAAGATCACCCGGTAAGAAGCCTAGACTTTCACCAGCTTCAACTGCTGGTCGCGTCAAGATAATCCGTTCCACTTCGCCACGCTTTAAGGATGCCACGGCCATTGCTACTGCTAAGTAAGTTTTTCCTGTTCCGGCAGGCCCAATCCCAAATGTAATATCATTATGCTTCATTGCGTTAACATACTGCCGTTGACCAAAATTTTTTACGCGGATGGCTCTACCACGACGATCCTTAATAATCGTTTCACTATAGAGGTCAGCAAAGTATTCTAAGGTCCCTCGATGCGCCATCTTCATCGCGCTGACAATATCTGTACTATGAACACGAATCCCTTGATTTAACAACGAAATAAGGGCACGAAATACATCGATTGTAAGCTTAACATCTTCTTCTTGTCCACTTACTTTAAGATTTTCCCCAAATGGTCGAATCTCAACATCCATTCCTTGTTCAATCAGGCTGACAAACTTATCCTGCGTTCCTAGTAAACCAACTTCTATTTCTGGACTTTCAATTTGAAAAGTTTGTTCAATCGTTTTTTGTTCTCCCACCTATACAATCTCCTTTGATTTAGCAGATTTTATTTAATGATAATTATATCATAAATCACTTTTAACCTCATCACTGCAAGCTTTTCTAAGGGATCAAAGTTATTTTTCAAAATTAGCTTTAACTACTTCTCCACTATTAAAAGTTTTCGTTTTGCCGTCTGACAGACGAATTGTTAATGCACCATTATCTTCTATTTTTTTAGCAATCCCATTAATGACCTCCCCATTTACTAGCAAATCAACTTTCTGTCCTAAAATCATTGAGCCTTGGCGATATTGTTCAAGATACTGTGGATTATCGTAATCTGAATAATTATTAGCAATTGCCTCAACAAGCCGACTAACTAAAAGATTACGATCTGCTGGTGCTATTCCCGCCGCTTTATCTTTAAGACTCTTTGGAAATTTCTTTGTAGTTATATTTAAACCAATTCCTACCACTAAGGATGCTGTTGTCCCTGATTCAAGGTCTACTACTGCTTCTGTCAAAATTCCACCGACTTTTTTACGATCTAAATAAATATCGTTGACCCATTTGTAGCGAAAGTCTTGAGCAGGAAAAAATTGTTTAAGAACTTCCACAATTAAAACTGCAAAAGTTGTTGTCATTAACCCCGCTTGCAACGATCTCTCTGTTGGACTAGGCAAAATCATACTAAAGTACAATCCAGTTGCTGCCGGAGAGTAAAAAGACCGTCCCTGTCTTCCATAACCCGCAGTTTGATGATCAGCGATAAATACCGTTGGCGCAGTAACTAGGTGGTGACTCAAAAAAGCTTTCGCGACGCTTTGAGTTGAGCTAACCTGATTTTCAACGTAAAGACGATTATTAAAATGATTATGGGTATAAAAATCAATAATATCTGCATTCAATTGTGAGTTTCCGGTAAAACGGTATCCAAGATTTCGACGACTCTCAATATTATTCCCACTTTTTCGTAAACCATTGATAGCCTTCCAAACAGATTCACGACTAATATTAAATCGCCTTGCTAAATCATTTCCAGAAATCCATGAACCTGGTGTCGAAAGTAATTGCCATAAAATTCTCTGTGCTGTTGAATGAACCATTCTAATCATCTCCTTAATAAAAAACCTTAATGTGCCGTAAACGACGAGTAATTGAGACGGCAATAAGTGCTTTGATTGTATCGCCAAAAACAAATAAAATGTTTGAAGCCAAAGCAGCAATAAACGTGGTATGCAATTGGTTAGCTAACCATATCGCACCGACTCCTTCTGCAAAGATTACACCCCACAGCCAAACGATCAGGAATTCAGTTATCTTCTGCGTCATTCCGTAATGCCAACTCAATTTTAGACTAAGGCCAATCAATAATGGGACAAATAACCAGGCGAAAATATATCCGCCAGTTGGGCCTAACATCGTTACCATTCCGCCGCGTCCACCAGAAAGTAGTGGCAATCCAAGTACAACTAAAAACAAAAAGAGCCACACAGCAATTGTCCCTAATCTTGGTCCAAGTAATTCTCCAGCAATTATTATTCCCATGTTTTGCAAAACAATTGGCACCGGAATAAACCCCAACGGAATTCCTGGGACTGCTCCTAAAATAGCAATAATTGCCACCATCATAGCAACGCCAGTCATTTCACGAATTGACAAACTTATCTTTTCCTTAACCATCATCGCAATTCCTTTATTTTTGCATTAATTATATTCAATAGTAAACCTTGATTCAAGATACGGGTTACTATTGACGTAAAAAATTGAGGCTAATCATTTTCGATAGCCTCTTTTTACGAATATTGTTACGATATCGTGGAAATTAATTACCTTCTAAAATCTTCTTAGCATCTCTAATTTGTTGACGAACTTGATCAAAACCAGTTCCACCATAAGAATTTCGCCGTTCAACCGCCACTTTAGGTTGTAAGCAGGTATAAACATCTTCTTCAATTTTGGGCGAAATCTTTTTATATTCGTCTAATGGAATATCAACAAGATTTGTCCCTGTCTTAAGTCCCTTCAATACTAGCTCACCGACAATCTCATGCGCTTTCCTAAACGGAATTCCTTTAGCAGCAAGATAATCTGCTAATTCAGTGGCATTAGAAAAATCATGATGAGTTGCATGCTCCATGGCCTCTTTCTTTACTTGAAGGGTGGCAATCATCCCGGTCATGATCTTGATACTTGGAAGAATCGTCTTTACCGCGTCGAATAATCCTTCCTTATCTTCTTGCATATCCTTGTTGTAAGCAAGCGGAAGTCCCTTCATTGTCGTTAATAAGCCGAAAAAATCACCATAAACTCGCCCAACTTTACCACGAATCAATTCTGCCATATCAGGGTTCTTCTTTTGGGGCATAATCGAACTACCGGTAGAATATGAATCTGCCAATTCTAAATAGCCAAATTCATAACTACACCAATAAATCAGTTCTTCACATAGCCGTGACAGGTGCATCATCAAAATACTTGCGTTACTTAAAAATTCAAGGGCAAAATCCCGATCAGAAACAGCGTCCAGTGAATTATGGTATGGTTCAGCAAAGCCCAAATACTTTGCACTTAATTGTCGATCAATTGGAAAAGTAGTCCCAGCTAAAGCAGCCGCTCCTAGTGGTGATAAATCCGTGTGTTGCTGGTTAAATTCAAAGCGTTCAACATCTCGCTGAAACATTTGGAAATAAGCCATGAGATAGTGCCCATACGAAATTGGCTGAGCATGTTGCATATGAGTGTACCCTGGCATAATCGTTTCAACATTTTTTGCTGCTTTATCTACTAACTCTGCCTGTAATTTTTTCAATTCATTAATGATAATGGGCAACCGCTTCTTTACATATAAATGAAGGTCAGTTGCAACTTGATCATTTCTGCTCCGCCCAGTATGAAGCTTACCGGCAACGGGGCCAATTTCTTCTGTCAGCAATGCCTCAATATTCATATGAATATCTTCATTGTCAATCGAAAATGAGAGTCCTTCACTAGTTAATCGCTCACGTAACTTCTGGAGTCCAGCAATAATCTTGTCAGCATCATCTGCTGATAAGATTTGTGTTTCTTTCAACATTTTTACATGGGCTAATGAGCCTTCAATGTCTTCTTGAGCCATTTCTTGATCAAAACTGATCGACGCATTAAATTGGTTAACTAGTTGGTCGCCAGCTTCTTCAAACCGGCCACCCCACATTCTCTTAATAGGCATCGCTTGTATTCTCCTTTACTTTCTTTTTATTTTTGTTTTGTACTTGAGCATAGACTTTATCTGGTAATTCCCAAAGTTTAATAAAGCCAGTAGCAGCTTCTTGGTCAAATTCATCAGCGGAAGTGTAAGTTGCCAAGTTCTTATCATAAAGCGAATTTGGTGATTTCCGACCTTCACAGATTACATTTCCTTTAAATAATTTAACTCTTACCACGCCATTAACAACTGCTTGCGATTCATCAATAAAAGCAACTAAGGATTTCATTAATGGTGAATACCAAAGCCCGTTATAAATAATTTCACTCATCTTTTGTTCGATTAGTGGTTTAAAGTGCGCTACTTCCCGTTCTTGGGTCAGGTCTTCCAAGTCTTTGTGAGCTGCTAATAAAACGGTGGCAGCTGGGCACTCATAAATTTCCCGTGACTTAATACCAACGAGTCGATTTTCAACGTGATCAATCCGACCAATCCCATGACTACCAGCTAATTTATCAAGTTTCATAATCAACTGGTCAAGGGGCATTTCTTCCCCATCAATTGCTGTAGGGACCCCTTCATCAAAGGTAATTTCAATTGTGGTTGGAGTATCAGGTGCTTCTTCAACTGAAACTGTCCGATCATAAGCATCAGCCGGTGCCGCAGCCCATGGATCTTCAAGAATTCCACATTCATTTGCCCGGCCCCATAAGTTCTCATCAATTGAATAAGGACTAGCCTTTGTGATTGGAACAGGAATTCCATTATCCTTAGCGTATTGAATTTCTTCTTCCCGTGACCAGTGCCAATCCCGAATTGGATCTTCAATTTTCATATCAGGAGCCAAAGCATGAATTCCTGCTTCAAATCGTACTTGGTCATTTCCTTTACCAGTACACCCGTGGGCAATTGCGGTAGCACCATATTGGTTAGCCACTGCTACAAGTTTTTGAACAATTAATGGACGAGAAAGTGCCGAAACTAATGGGTACTTTTGTTCATACATTGCGTGCGCTTGAAGTGCAGGTAATACAAATTGTTCAGCAAAGTCGCGTTTTGCATCAATTACTACTGATTTCCACGCACCAACTTGGAGACCTTTTTTCTTAATTGCTTCTAAATCTTTACCTTCACCAACATCAATACAACATGCGATTACATCGTATCCTTTATTTTTAAGCCATGCAATTGCAACTGAAGTATCTAATCCACCAGAATAAGCTAAAACAATTTTTTCCTTTGACATAATCTCGTCCTCCATGTTCCTTAAAATTTATTGTTTATAAATATACGAGTTTAATGAATAAAAATCAATGGTTTTAGCATATTTTTTCAAAAAAAGCTCTATTTATGCAAAATATACACATAAAGTTGCATAAATAGAGTTAAATAGTAGTATAAATTTTAGTTCTGATAGTTAATTTGTTGTTCATTTTGAACTGGGTAAGTGATCAAATCTGAAGCTTCAAGGTCTTCTTTGTACATATCAATTGCATTAATTTGGCTGTTTTCGTAAGTCTTATAATAGTAGATTCCCTTGGTCATATTTACACCATCAGAATAAATCGAATATTCATATTGATTTGGAGCGACTTCATCCAAGCCCTTTTGTTGCTCTACAGACTGAAGGATATGGAAATAGTTAGTAATATTTTCTATTTCAGAATTACCGATTGGGGCATGCATCTTTGTAAAAGTTGCTTTCACAAAACGACTCTCTGAATCCATTCCACCTGGTAAGAAATGACTGCCTAATCCACGGCTATAAACTGGCAGATCAATTTCAGGAGCAAGTGTATTTTCTGGTGCAGATGGAGAGACGTTACGATAATTGCTAAGATTTAACAATTGACGTGGAAATTCAGGATTATTAGTTAAGACACCAACAGGATTATCATATACATTTAGACCCTTGTTAGTTGATTCAATTGTTACCGATGCTCCAGTCTTATCAGCAATAATCCAGTGAAGTGGAGCAGCTTGTAATTTAGCTGAGAAATTAAGGTTTGCAATATTTGCATTCGCTAAGATCTTCTTTGCTTCAGCAACAGATGATGCGGCAGCAAGAATATATGGAACCATTTCAAATGATGCAATGTTATCTTTTCCCTCTTGAACGGGGAAGAAATGAGCAGGGCCATCGAAATTAAGAGCAGCCATTCCTACTCCTTTTTCGTTTACGCCATCAAAATATAATGGATAATCATCACGAACAATTGACATTCCAATAATTGCATAATGATGCTCAAGATTTGGCATTTCACGAAATTCTAAAGTTTTGTTACGTGGGGTAATAACCACTTCTTGTCCTAAACTTACTTCCAAATCAAGATTTCGTCCAAAATAATGATCGCCTGCTGTATAAATAATTGACGTGCACATATAAATGCCCCTTTTCTTTTGAATATACCTTAATTCTAATTAAAAAAGAAAAAATGTACAGTAAAAAAGAGTATGAAGAGGCTTTATCTTCATACCCTCATTAATTACAGCTGATATTACTTACTCAATTGTTCTTTTACAACCTGATTAACTAATTTCCCATCTGCTTGACCTTGAACTTTGGGCATAACTACCCCCATTACTTGTCCAAAGTTCTTCATACTAGAAGCATTAAGTTCGTCAATTACTTCCTTAACAATCTTAGTAACTTCATCTTTTGATAACTGTTTTGGCATATACTTTTCAACAATTGCTAATTCATTTTTAGCTTGGTTGATTAGATCTTCTCGTCCAGCTTTTTCAAATTCTTCAAGCGATTCTTTACGCTGTTTATATTCACGTGCCATTACCGCAATTTCTTCATTAGCGCTCAAATCGTGGCCAAGTTCAATTTGTTCGTTTTGAACTGCTGCTTTAAGCATCCGGACAACGTTTAATGTTTCCTTATCACGATTTTTCATTGCTGATACCATATCTGACGTTAATTGTTGTAGTAAGCTCATTATTTATCCTTCTTTCATATAAAAAAGCTCTCACCAGGCAACAGGTGAGAGCACACATTTTTAGTAACGACGACCGCGCTTGTTCTTACGCTTCCGTGCCGCTTCAGATTTCAACTTGCGTTTTACACTTGGCTTTTCGTAAAATTCACGTTTACGGTATTCTTGCAATGTTCCGTTACGTGAAACTGAACGTTTAAAGCGTCGAAGAGCGTCGTCTAAAGATTCATTCTTACGAACGACTGTTTTTGACATGTTGATCCCTCCCTCCGAGCTTAAAGTTACGTATCGAGGTAGCAGGCATACTGCTTCCTTTTCACTACAAAAATTATTTTACCCAACATGACCTACCCTGTCAACATTACTTTTAAATAAAAATTTAAATTTCTTATCTCTTTCTTTTACGACTATTCTGTAAACTACGAAAGCGCTCTTAACCATTATACGGATTTGTGAATATTTATTCTATTTGTAGATTCAATATTGCATAAATAAACGCAATAGTGTATATTTAGTAACAATTTAATTTTACTATTCTTAAAGGAGTTATTAATTATGAAAGGTCTTAAACATTTATTACTGCTAATGGTAATGGCGTTTCCGATATTATGTACACCTATTACTGCATTAGCTGCTAACGAGAGCAGTTCAACTAGCTCTTCGTCAGCCAATAATTCATCGCAAATCGCTAGTAATGATTCAGTGCAAAAGATTAAACAAAAAGGAACATTGGTTGTAGGAATGAGTGCTGATTATCCTCCCTACGAATTCACAACTAAAGAAAATGGAAAAACTAAATATGTCGGCTTTGAAGTTTCTCTTGCTAAACAATTTGCTCAAGACTTGGGAGTAAAATTAGTTATTAAAAACATGGATTTTGACTCACTTCTGGTTGCACTGGAAACAGGTAAAATCGATGCTATTATTTCGGGAATGAACGTTACGGCTGAACGAAAAAAGAGCGTTGACTTCTCAAATACATATTATTCCGGCGATAGTTACTTCTTAATTAATAAAGGGGATAAAGATAAGCTAGTTAATGTCAAAAGTTTTAATGGGAAAAATGTGGGAGCACAAAACGGGACACTCCAATCAACCCTGATTTCAAAGGAAATGCCTAAAGCAAACGGCAAAGGGCTTGCTAAACTTTCTTCTCTAGTCATTGGCCTTCAATCTCATAAATATGATGGAATTTTAATGGATGCTGCTACGGCTAAAGCTTATGCTGCCAACAACTCAAATCTTTATGCTTTTAATTCGAAATTGCCAAATACTGCAGGCGGAATTGCCATGGCTTTTCCTAAAGGTGATTCTTCACTAGTTAATGCTGCCAACCAGACAATTAAAAAAGTTAATAAAGAGCAACTAATTAATAAAAAATGGATTCCTGAAGCTTCACAATATATGAAGAGTTATAAAAAGCAAAATACAGTTCTTAGCTATTGGCGTTACTTTGCTAAAGGGATTAAATATACATTAATCATTACAGTTGTCTCTGTTATTTTTGGTTTCCTATTAGGAACTCTCTTTGCACTAATGCGGCTTTCAAAGAACAAATTCTTACATTCAATTGCTGTTTGCTACATTGAATTTCTTCGGGGTACGCCAATGATGGTTCAAATCATGTTTGTTTACTTTGGAATTGGCGCAATTATTCAATCACTTCCGGCCCTCCTCGCTGGGATTATTGCCGTTTCACTAAATTCCGGTGCCTACGTTGCTGAAATTATTCGTTCTGGGATCCAATCCATTCCACTTGGACAAACAGAAGCTGCTCGAAGCTTGGGGATGAGTAAAAGTGAAACATTCAGATATGTGATTATGCCACAAGCACTTAAAAATATTTGGCCAGCACTTGGAAATGAGCTTATTACCTTATTAAAAGATAGTTCATTAGTTTCTGTGATTGGGGTTTCCGAATTAATGTATCAAACACAATTAGTGCAATCAGCAACTTATAAAGGAGTTTTACCTTTATTTATCACAATGATCATCTACTTTATTCTCACGTTTACGCTATCCAGGATTTTACTTTACTTTGAAGGGAGAATGAAACATGCCCACTAAAATGATTGAAATTAAAAATTTGCAGAAAAAATTTAAAAATAATATTGTCTTAAAAGATATTTCAGAACATGTTGATAAGGGCCAAGTAATTTGTGTGATCGGCCCTTCAGGAGCAGGTAAAAGTACTTTTCTCCGTTGCTTAAATGCACTCGAACAACCAACAAGCGGACAAGTTCTTTTTGAGGGACAGAATCTGATTGGCTTAAATGATAAAAAACTCGATCAGCTGCGGGAAAAGATGGGAATGGTTTTTCAAAGTTTCAATCTTTTTCCTAATATGACAGTCCTTAAAAATATCACCATTGCACCAGTTAAAGTAAAAAATATCAATGAAAAAGAAGCAGCTAAAACTGCGATGGAACTACTAGAAAAAGTTGGTTTAAGCGATAAGGCCCACCAATATCCTGATCAACTCTCAGGAAGACAAAAACAGCGGGTTGCAATTGCCCGTGCCCTTGCGATGAGTCCAGAAGTAATGCTCTTTGACGAACCAACTAGTGCTCTTGATCCCGAAATGGTTGATGAAGTACTAAAAGTAATGCGGGACTTAGCAAAATCTGGGATGACAATGGTAGTTGTTACACATGAAATGGGATTTGCTCGTGAAGTAGCAGACCAAATCTGGTTCATGGCAGATGGGTATATTCAAGAAGCTGGTAATCCAAAATCTTTCTTTGCCCACCCTACTAGCCCACGGGCACAAGACTTTCTGAAAAAGATTTTAAAATAAAATAATCCTCGCGAACAGTACACTTCAAGTACCTTTTCACGAGGATTATTTTTGTTTTATTTATTGTTCATCTGGATCTTGGTCGAGCTTGTAATCAATTTTTTCATCAAATTCAATCTTAAGATCATCAAGCTGCTGTTCACTAACTTTACCAGGAGCAGCTGTTAGTGGCTCCACTGCCTTCGAGTTCTTAGGGAATGGAATAACATCCCGAATACTATCAGCCTGAGCTAGTAGCATAACCCATCGGTCCAAACCAAAGGCAAGTCCTCCCTCAGGTGGCATTCCCATTGTTAAGGCCTTAAGCAAGAATCCGAAGCGGGCTTCTGCACGTTCCTTTGTATATCCAAGAGCTTTGAGAACTTTTTCTTGTACCTTTGGATCGTGGATACGAATTGATCCCCCACCGATCTCGTTACCATTCAAGATAATGTCGTAACTTTGCGCATGAGCTTTATGAGGATCTTCACCATCTTCAAGATAATGCAAGTCTTCTTCGTTTAGCATTGTAAATGGGTGGTGAGCGGCAATCCACTTCCCAAACCCTTCATCATATTCAAACATTGGCCAATTAACAACCCATAAGTAGTTCCATTGGTTAGGCTTAATCATATCTAACTCTTCAGCGATTGCCCGACGAAGGTAGCCAAGTGAATCTGATACAACGCGGAAACTACCAGCAACAAAGAAAATTAAGTCCCCTTCTTTGGCATCCATTTCTTTATTGATTTGTGCAGCTTGATCATTTAAGAACTTAGCAACTGGACCATTGTAACCATCAACAGTTGCCTTAACCCATGCAAGTCCTTTTGCTCCAAAACGCTTAATGTATTCTTCGTACTTAGAAATATCTTTCCGGGAATACTTATCTGCTCCACCAGGAACACGAATTGCACGAACATAGTTACCATCAGCAACAGTATTAGCAAAAACCTTAAACGAACTGTCCTTTACAATATCAGAAAGATCATGAATCAACATGCCAAAACGGGTATCAGGCTTATCTGAACCATACTTGTCCATAGCCTCTTGCCATTCCATCCGTGGGAATGGGGTCTTAACATCTACCCCCACGATTTCCTTCATTACTCGCTTAATTAAACCTTCTGTAACTGTTTGGATATCTTCAGGAGTTGCAAAACTCATTTCAGTATCAATTTGCGTAAATTCTGGTTGACGGTCACCACGGAGATCTTCATCCCGGAAACAACGTGCCAATTGATAATACTTATCAACTCCGGCTGCCATTAACAATTGCTTAAATAATTGTGGTGATTGTGGTAAAGCGTAGAAATGACCGGGGTAAACACGTGATGGAACAATATAATCACGTGCTCCTTCTGGTGTTGACCGTGTTAAATCAGGGGTTTCAACATCCATAAAACCTTCATTATCATAGTAATTGTGTACAATCGAAGCAACCTTACTCCGCAACTTCAAATTACGCATCATTTCTGGCCGCCGTAAATCAAGGTAACGGTACTTCATCCGTAAGTCTTCAGAAGCATCAACACCATCAGTAATATCAAATGGCGTTGTTTCTGACTTTGCTAATACCTTAGCCTTGTCAACAGCTACTTCAACTTTTCCAGTCTTCATATCTGGATTAATTTCTTTTTCTGCCCGTAATTGAACTTTTCCTTGAACCTCAAGAACATATTGATTACGAACCGCATTTGCGATTTCAAATGCTTCTGGATTTTCTTTTTCGTTGAATACTAGTTGAACAATCCCTTCCCGATCCCATAAATCAATAAAGATAAGTCCACCTAAGTTACGACGCTTAGCTACCCAACCCTTTAAGACAACTTTTTGTCCAACTTGCTGTTCATTTGTATCCCCAGCATAATTTGTTCTCTTCATTCTCCGCTTACCTCTTTCAATTTTTAATAACAGTTTAAATAAAAAGCACCCTTGAAATTACAAGGGTGCAAATGCACGGTACCACCTTGGTATCACTCAAAAATAACGTCTAAACGACGGAGCATATTGCTCAGCTTCAAAAGTGTCAATCGAGGCTGAAATATTTGGAGCTCTCACCTTTCTCCAATCGCTGATAATTTCAAGTACCCGAGCATTCTTTATCAACAGCTATTAATATCTTTAATTTACATTTTTACCTTACTCGATCCCCTCATAAATGTCAATACTAAGGTTAAGTAGTGTCTTATAAATCAACTTCTATTTAACAATGCTTGCCTAAAAATGGTATAAATAAAGTAATTTAGTAAAGGAGGAACGTCAATTGGAAAGTCCAAATACAGCATGGTTTAAGCGCCTTCCATTAAATAATCTCACTTCTGTTAAACCAGTCAGTGGTGGTGATATTAATTTAGCATATCAAGCCACAACTACTGATGGAAATAGATACTTTATAAAGGTTCAACCTAACCATTCACAAGATTATTTCAATCATGAAATTAATGGTCTCAAAGCTATCGGTAAGGTCATTAATACCCCGACCCCACTTTACCATGGTGAAATCGACGGGAATGCCTATTTAATTTTAAACTGGCTTGATGAAACTTGGGGTAATCAAGCCGCCCTGGGATTAGCAGTTGCCAAAATGCACCAACAGCATAATGAAGAATTCGGCTTTATGGACAATCATCAAACCAAGGTCCTCGTAAAAGACAATTCTTGGAATTCAAGCTGGCTTGATTTTTATATTAATCAGCGACTAGAGCCAGAAGTACAAGTAGCAAGCCAACGCGGCCGATGGAATAAATGGCGGCAAGAACATTATCAACAAATGGTTAATAAATTTACTAAATACTACCAATACCATGAAGTTATCCCTAGTCTTCTTCATGGTGACTTCTGGGCCGGCAACTTCTTATTTGCTGGCGATCATAAACCATACTTAATCGATCCAGATTCATTATTTGGGGATCATGAATTTGATTTAGCCATGACAACTATTTTTGGCGGTTTTGATAATAGTTTTTACCAGGCATATAGCAGCGTCTTTCCATTTGATGATCATCTAGATGAACGCCTTTCATGGTATCGTTTCTATTACCTATGCATGCATTTAATCTTATTCGGCGAAAGCTATGGCGGGGCAGTCGATCAAATTTTAAGTCAATATTAAAAAGCAAAGAGACATGGGGATTTTCTCCATTGTCTCTTTGCTTTTTAGCGTTCATAAATAATTGTCGTGGGACCATCATTTTCAAGATCAATTTTCATCATGGCTCCAAAATGTCCGGTTTCAACAGGAATACCAGTAGCAGCTAATTTTTGATTAAAAAGATCATATAACGGTTCGGCAATCTCAGGCCGAGCAGCCTGTGAAAAACCAGGACGATTTCCATGCTTAGTATCAGCATAAAGGGTAAATTGGGAGACTGATAATATCGCACCATTAACATCTCGTAGCCCCTTATTCATCTTACCGTTTTCATCCTCAAAAACACGAAGATTAGTAATCTTATGCACTAAGTAGTCTAATTTTTCGTTGGTATCATCTGGAGCAAAACCGACTAAGAGAAAATAGCCAAGGCCAATTTTACCAACAACTTCATCATCAATTGAAACTGCTGCATGATTTACTTTTTGTAAAACAACTCGCACAAGCATCCTCCTATCGAATAATTCGTTTGACAACGTAAACATCTGGAATGTTCTTTAAACCATCCATAATCAATTGCAACTGCCGTAAATTACGCACTCCGATAATCAAACTAATTGTTACCATCTTGTTATGGTCAACTTTGCCGTTAACTGAATTTAAGAAGCGAGTACTGTTATTTACTGAACGTAAAACATCATTTAATAAGCCGTTTCGATTGTATCCTTGAACTTCTAAGTCTGCATTGTAGTTTGTTTTGTCGCCATTAGGATTTGCCCAATATACACTAACAATTCGTTCGCCGTTCTTACGGGCAGCTTTAATATTCGGACAATCATCCCGGTGAACTGATACTCCGCGCCCTTTTGTAATGTAACCAGTAATATCATCTCCTGGGATTGGACTACAACAATGGCTTAAACGGACAAGGAGATTGTCGACTCCTTCAACAACTACGCCCTCACTAGACGCTTTAGCCTGCTTTTGTTTTTCACGTGCATTTGGTTTTTCAAGAGTCTGGTGATCTTCTAGTACAGCTTTTTCTGCTGCTTGTTGGCGGTCGCTTTCAACCTGCTGGCGGATATCAGCAGTAAACCGATTTCTAATACCAATAGGAGCCAAGTCACCAAATCCTAATGCCGCAAACATGTCGTCACTACTATTATAATGAGTCTCTTGAGCAACTTCCTCACATTTTTCATCAGTCATTAACTCTGCTGGTGAATATCCTGCTTCACGGAGTTCATTTTCAAGAAGTTGTTTTCCTTCCTCAATGTTCTTTTCCCGATCGTGAGCGCGGAAGAATTGGCGAATCTTATTACGAGCTCGCCGTGTTGAAACCAAATCAAACCAATCACGACTTGGACCAGCTGATGATGAGGAGGTCAAAATATCGACAATGTCACCATTTTTGATCTCATAGTCAAGGGGTACAATCCGTCCATTTACTTTAGCTCCAGTTGTATGATTACCAACTTCAGTATGAATTTGGTAAGCCATATCAAGTGGTCCAGATCCCTTAGGCATTTCAATTACGTCACCTTTAGGGGTAAATGCATAGACCTTATCAGTAAATATATCACTCTGAATCCCCTGCATAAATTCATCTGTGCCTTGACTTTCACTTCGTAATTCAAGGATTTCTTTGACGACATTTAGCTTTTGACTATCCTGAGTTTGTTGGATTCCATTAGTCTTACCTTCTTTATAGGCCCAGTGAGCAGCGACCCCATATTCGGCAATTTCATGCATCTTGTGAGTCCGAATCTGCACTTCTAATGGCCGTCCTTCTGGTCCAATAATTGTTGTATGCAAGGATTGGTACCCGTTAGTCTTAGGCATTGCAATATAATCTTTAAACCGTCCAGGCATTGGTTTCCAATTAGTATGGATAGCTCCAAGAGCAGCATAACAGTCACGAATTGAGTCAACGACAATTCGAACCGCAAGAAGGTCATAAATTTGGCTAAATTGCTTATGCTGAGTAACCATTTTACGGTAGACAGAATAAATATGTTTAGGACGACCATAAATTTCAACATTCGGTCCTAAGTCCAAATCTGCAATCGCCTTTTTTATCAACTTAATTGACTCATCAATATAGTCAACCCGCTGATCGCGCCGTGAATTCATCAAATGAACAATCCGGTAATATTGTTGCGGATTTAAGTATCGTAATGATAGGTCTTCTAGTTCCCACTTAATAGTACTGATCCCCAAGCGATCTGCAATTGGGGCATAAATTTCAAGGGTTTCATTTGAGATGCGGCGCTGCTTATCAGGACGCAAATGCTTAAGGGTGCGCATATTATGAAGACGATCCGCAAGCTTGACAATCATTACCCGAATATCCTTTGACATTGCAAGTAATAATTTACGATGAGTGGCAGCCATTTGTTCTTTATTTGATTTGTAACTAATCTTACCGAGCTTTGTATCACCATCAACGATCATTGCAATGGTTGGTCCAAAGAGTTCTTTAATATCATCTAAGGTTGCTCCCGTATCTTCTACAATATCATGTAAATATCCTGCACAAACTGTTTCGGGATCCATATGAAGATTAGCAAGGATCCCCGCAACTTGGATAGGATGAACAATATACGGTTCTCCAGATTTACGTCGTTGATCATGGTGAGCTACCTCGGCAAAATGATATGCCTTTTCAACTAAAGCAACGTGTTCTTCATTCATATAAGAACTAACTATCTTTTGAACATCTTCATGTGTCAATTCCCTTTCTTTTGACATCGGGCGACCTCCTTTCAATTACTTTTGTTGACGCATTGCCCATGATAAGTATGCAAGCGCTAAGTAAGCAAGGGCAAAATAATAAGTATATTGTGGCATAAAGAAATACGCAGTTATCAAGTAAAGGATTGGGAAAATGAACAACTCGCCCCATTTTCGCTGGTGCTTATAAATCCAATAACCGGACCAAATACTAAAAATACCATTAACAAGGATTAAGACAATCTCTACCATTACTACCCGCGTAACAAATGGAAGTTTATCGACAACGAGGGTCAATACCATCCCAATTAAAATACTGGCTAGCCATAATGGTTTATCTAAATGTTCCCATGCTTTTTTCATAAAATTCATTCTCTCTCAACACCTATATTCAGTTTTAAATTACCGATTAAAGCTGTTCTCTATTTTACCATAAGTACGCCAGCTACATTATGACAATTCCATTGCATACGAAATAGCCGCCATGAAATATAAAGGTGCTGTTTCGGTCCGCAGAATTCGTGGTCCTAAACCTGCTGTTACCACTTCAGCTTCATTCATTTTAGCAATTTCATTTTCCGTTAATCCACCTTCTGGACCAAAAATAGCAAGGAGCGAATCTCCTGGTTTAAGGCCATTAAATTGTTGCGCTAAAGCACTTACTTCACCCTGTTTAGCTGATTCTTCCCAAGCAACTATTCGTTCAGTAGCGGGATAATCTGCTAATAACTGATCAAGATTAGCACTGTATTCAACCTGCGGAATTTTATTCCGATGGGATTGTTCCGCTGCTGATTCAGCTATTTTTTGCAGACGGTCGATCTTTCGTTTCTGCTTATTTCCCTGCCAATGACTAATGGAGCGAGCAGCATCGAAGAAGACAATTTTATCTGCCCCCAGTTCAGTTGCTTTTTGAACAATTAACTCTGGCTTCTCTTTAGTCTTTGGAAGTCCGCAGGCAAGCGTTACCGAAACTGGTAATTCACTATCAGCATCTAACTTTTGATTGATTTTTAATGTCGCCGTTGGTTCTGTAGCAGTTACAGTCGCAAGATATACACAGTGGTCAGCTAACACAAGTTCAACAGTTGTTCCAACCTCTGCGCGCATTACCTTTAATAAATGGTGAGATGCTTCAGATGGCAATGTTACTTCATCAGCTGGAGTTGCATTAACAAAATAGCGTTGCATTTATTTCACCTCGGTTGGCTTATGAGCAATCATTCCATGCCAGTCCTTCATCTGCTGTTCATCGTCAATTATAAATCCTTGCTCTTGCAACTTTTGACGAATCAACGGAGCTTTATCATCGATAATTCCCGAAACAAGGAATTTGCCACCTGGCTTAAGATTTTCATATGCCTGAGGAATAAGGGGTACGATGATTTCCGCAAGAATATTAGCAACAATCAAGTCTGCTTGGGTATGGATTCCGTCTAACAGGCTATTTACGCCAACCTTAACATCTTTAGCGATCGGGTTTAGTGCAAGATTCTTTTTTGCTGAGTTAACTGCTACTTCATCAATATCATAAGCATCAACTTTTCCTGCGCCTAAGTGTTTAGCAGCAATACTTAAAACACCAGAGCCAGTCCCGACATCGATTACATATTCATTACCAACAATCGTTTTCTCAAGGGCCTCCAACATTAAACGGGTCGTTGGATGAGTTCCGGTACCAAAAGCCATTCCTGGATCAAGAAAAATCAATTTTTCTTTAGGATCTACTGGCTGATATTCTTCCCATTGCGGAACAATCGTTAGCTGGTCCGTTACTCTTAATGGGTGATAATATTTTTGCCAAACCGTTGCCCATTGCTGATTATTGACGGTTGCAGCTGAGACATCATTTTCTCCTGGATTCAAGCCGTAATCCCTTAATTTTGCTACTCGTTGATGGATAGTTGGCAATAGTTCAGGAACAAATACATTTTGTGGAAAATATCCCGATACTGCTGCGCCACTTTTTCGGTGCGGAATTAATGATGGATCGATAAATTCACCGTGGTCTCCATACTTTCCTTCATGCAAGTTTTCAAAATCAGCGGCATCCTCAATTTGAACGCCTTGTGCTCCCATATCTGTCAAAATATAGCTAACTGCTTCAATAGCCTCGCTAGAAGTTATTACCTTTATTGCTGTCCAATCCATTTAATGACCTCCTTAAATAATAAAATCGTGACCACAATAAAAGTAAATGGTCACGATAAATACCAACTTAATAAAGTTTAATCATTTTCATTATCAACTTTACTAATATGTGGTCGTTCTTGTTCGCGTTTCTTTTCTTTTTCTAAATGATGGCTTAAGTAATCGATTAAGTCGGACTCAGTCAAGAAAATACGGGGATGGTGTTGGTGATGCAACCGAACATCAATCTCGTTAATTTTTAATCGTCCGGTCCAAGTATGGGAATAACGAACAATTACCCGATTATTTAGTCTGTGTTTACCAAAGCGGAACACATATACGTGTTGGGGTGTCATCATTGGCCGAATGTACTCTTTTTTATACATTAAATCATTGTCGCGCATAAACTGCTTAGTTCGATTCAGAATGGTAACCACCTCCTCTATTATTATTCCTGATCAATTTTAAATTAATCTCCCTAGATAGGTATATTTTAGCACAGGTCACCAACGTTCCAAAGTTTAATCTATGTTTAAACTTTAATTTTCAAAAAAATGCTATACTATGTTCAAAATACTTTAAAGAAAGGTGATTACAATAGTGAGTCTCTTAATTGCTATTCTTATCTGCTGGTTACTATGGAAGATTGGGATTTTAACGGTTAAGTTCATTGGCCTGATCCTTCTTATTTTATTAATCGGGACATTAATTCATGTTTTGCTTTGGCCAGCGATCCTTTTAGCAGTCATTATCTTAGGAGCAGGCTTATTTACTAACTAATTTATCTATAAAATCTTATAGTAATTTTTCTGCGGAATGTTATAATCATTACTGTGAGAGAAATCTCAAATAATGTATACATAAGATGAAAGGGAGACTGTTTATTATGTCTAAGAATCATCAAAAAGTTGTTCTTGTTGGTGACGGTGCTGTCGGTTCAAGTTACGCCTTCGCAATGGCACAACAAGGAATTGCTGAAGAATTTGCTATTGTTGATATTATTAAGGAACGGACTGAAGGGGACGCAATGGACCTTGAAGACGCTACTGCCTTCACCGCTCCTAAGAATATCTACTCAGCAGATTACGACACTTGCAAAGACGCTGATTTAGTTGTTATTACTGCTGGTGCTCCACAAAAGCCTGGTGAAACTCGTCTTCAATTAGTTGACAAGAACTTGAAGATCATTAAGTCCGTTGTAGAACCAATCGTTAAGTCTGGTTTTGACGGAATCTTCTTAGTTGCAGCTAACCCAGTTGATATCCTTACCTATGCTGTTCAAAAGCTTTCTGGCTTCCCTAAGAACAAGGTTGTTGGTTCAGGTACTTCACTTGATTCCGCACGTCTTCGGGTTGCTCTTGGTAAGAAGCTTCATGTTGACCCTCGTGATGTTATTGCTAACATTATGGGTGAACACGGTGATTCCGAATTTGCTGCTTACTCAAGTGCTACTGTTGGTGGCAAGCCATTACTTGATATTGCTAAGGATGAAGGTATTTCAGAAGATGAATTACTTAAGATTGAAGATGATGTTCGTAACAAGGCATACGAAATCATTAACCGCAAAGGTGCTACCTTCTATGGTGTTGCCACTGCTTTAATGCGGATTTCAAAGGCTATTCTTCGTGATGAAAATTCTGTTCTCCCTATCGGTGCCCCAATGAACGGTGAATACGGACTTAACGACCTTTACATCGGTACTCCAGCTGTTGTTAACGCTTCTGGTGTGGCAAAGGTTATTGAAGTTCCACTTAACGACCGTGAAAAGAAGGCTATGGCTGACTCTGCTAAGCAATTGGAAGAAGTTGCTAAGAACGGTATGGCAAAGTTACAAGGTAACAACTAAGCCATATTCATAAATAAAACGATAGATTATCGTGCTACTAAAAAACTCTCAGCGTTTAGTAAAACGTTGGGAGTTTTTTTATGCCTATTTTTGATGATTTTTCAAGCCACGTGCAAAATCATCAAGAAAGTCTTCTATTAATTTATCCTTATAACCCTTTTTTCTAAGTTCACGCGCTAAAATTGCCGAAGTAAGTCCCTTTCGAATTGCTAACTTATGATCACCTGCGAGCCAAAACGTTACTAATTCTCGATCTTCCATTTAAGATGCTCCTTTTTTCTCATATGTTCAGTGTACCACTTTCGCTTATCAGAATTTGAAGGAGTTTATCAATTATTAAGGAACATCAATACCAAGTTCAGTTCCGATTTCTTTCATTTCTTGATAGGTCTTTTCATCAATCGTGACACCTTTTTCTTTATTTTCTGCTAATAAACGGTACTCACGATCACCGGGTACCCAAATTTCTTTACTAGGAATATGTTCAAGTTGGCGAATTCGATCTAACATTGATGTGGCATCTTTCTTCAATACTTCTGGATCACCGAAGAATGCTGGATTAAGAACCATTACAAATTGGCTAAAGTCATGTTTACCACTAACAGTATCGGCAGAGATAGAACCTTGAGCTAAAATACCCGTCAACAATTCAATTACAATCGAGTTTCCCATCCCCTTATAATTAGAATTTTCCTCATCATTTCCGCCAAGAGTGAGAACTCCTCCACCTTTTTGTTCTCCTTCAGTAAAGGCCGCGGTGGCAAGAATATCTTCTGCCTCTTGCGCATCAGTTACTACCTGCCGATCTTTATCAACTGCCCATTCACCTGGCAACGGTTCGCCTTTTTTAGCATAAACTTGAATTTTTCCCCCTGAAACAACACAAGTGGCACCATCAAACATAAATGGATGTGGAGAAGCAGGAAAGCCAAACGCAAAAGCATTAGACCCAAGAAAAGCCTGAGTAGCATTAGTTGGGACTACCAGGGGACGAGTGTTAGTAAGGGCAACTCCTACCAATCCAGCTTCTAATGCTAATCTTGTATAGTAACCAGCAGTGCCGAAGTGATTCGAATTGCGAATAACAGCAATTGCTACCCCTGTTTTCTTAGCCTTTTCAATTATTTTTTGAGTTGCTAAAACCGTTGCGAGCTGTCCCATATTTTGGTTAGCGTCAACAAGGACGGAGCCTGGTAACTCACGAATAATTTCGGCCTTATTTTGGGGAATAATCGTTCCTTCTTTAATCATCCGACGATACCATGCTAATCGTTGAATCCCATGAGATGAGATCCCGCGCAAATCCGCATCAACTAGAGTGTCTGCTAATAATTGACTGTCATCTTGGTTAAATCCCAATTTTGTAAAAACTTCTACTAGATAATGTCGTTCATAGGTTGCTTGAAGTCTCATTTTCATCCTTCTCTCATTTTATACTAATTATATTTTAATAACAAAGAGAAAAACGTCAATATTCAAAGTCGCTTAAAGGTTGGGATCCATCTTAAATGACATCTTTGAAAGCTCACAGCCTTCAGTTAATAATTCAAAGAAGAGGGCCTTTGTCCGTTCATTATAATGGGTAGCTATTTCATGATTTTGTCCAGTTAGATAATCAATTAGTGCCTGGCCTTCAAGACTAGCTGCTTCTTTATCAACCTGCGCAATTTTACGGCGTGCCCATTCATTTAGCTCCTTTTGGTAGTCTTCATCTTTTTCCATAAATTCTTGATAATGACTTTCAACGACCTCTGCTAAGGCTTCATTTAACCAGAATGCAGATTCTAAGTTCATTTTTTCAGGTACGTTTCGATATGATTCATCAGTATCGTCAGCATTAGCAAAAAATGGAACATAAGGGTTAAATGCTGGGACTCCTAGTTCAATCCAATGAATACTTGTTTTATATTTATTCAGATTACGCACTTGTAAAATATGTGATTGAGCTGTTCGTGATAAAGAGATAGCCCGGTAAGTCTTACGTTCAGGAGCATCCCCCATTGGATCGTAAGGTGTCTCATTAAAATGCGATTTTAAAACATACTGGATGTCTTCATTAGCAATCTTAAATTCAGCCTTACGGATAAATGGCATTTCAGAATCTTCGGGACGTTGGCCTAATGAAGCGTTAGGACTAAGGTAACGTTGAGCAAACCAAGTCCGCGGTGTATTGTAGTGACGGTCTTTTTGTGTACTGGTACCAAAAATATGGCGGAAATCCCACCGGTCATGGTCAGGGTTTAATTGGTGGTCTTCAACAAATTCTTGAATTCCATCAGCCCACATATAATTATCAGGATCATCAAAATCAATATCTTCAATTGCTACTTGGTTAGGAGTAACAGCATAGCAATCATCAGGAATACGAACTGCAACCCATTGGTGACCAGTTACTACTTCCATATACCAAATCTCATCGGCATCTGCAAATTGCATCCCGTTTCCCTCAGCAGCCCCCAATTCAGCAATTAATTTTCCCGTATATTCAACTCCTTCACGGGCAGAATGAATATACGGTAATACTAAAGTACAAAGTGAGTCTTCTGCCAGGCCATTTTTTACGTATGGATCATATGCTAACACCCGATCATTTGCATAAACACTCTCAGTAAAGGAAGCTGCCACATTTGCTTCATTAATTCCATCTTCTTCATTAGGTCCTGCTGTTTGATCAAGGGTAGGCGTAGAAGTATAACGCATTCCCTCTTCCGGCAAGGCTACAGTTACTTTATTGTAAGGTGATACGTAGGTTTCGTGGCGTCCCTTTACTGCCGGTTTTACTAAAAATCGCTTGGGTTCAATTGCCTTTACGCGATCTTCATTACGGGCAATATAATTAGCACCATCGAGAGAAGCCTTCTTACCGACCATGATTGATGTACAAGCATCTTTATTTTGCATATTTATTTCCTCCTCAAATAATAGCGATTACATTATCTATGATACGCTAATTTTATGAGGGCTGCAGTATTAAGCGAGTATAAAAGCCCACCATGTTTAATCAATGATGAAAAGATTTGAATGAGGGTCTGTTAAATTGAGGAGAGTCCTTGTATTACTATTTATGGAGATTACCTTCCTTTCTATATGTTTTGGCGATTTCATTGTATCAGAAGGCGAGCCTCTTTTTAGTTTAAAAACAAAAATCTGATATTGGTATAGAAAGTGATATTTCTATATCAACATCAGATATTATAGAGCCCATTTAATTTTCATAGTTTGCGTCATACCCACGCAACTATGTTATTAGAGGCAGATGCAAAGACAACAACCGCCTTTACATCAACGTTTACTTCTCGTCCAATTGCTCATCGGTCTTCAAAACGGCCATAAAGGCGGCCTGAGGAATATCAACTTTTCCGACAGCCTTCATCCGTTTCTTCCCACGTTTCTGCTTATCTAATAATTTAGCACGCCGGTCTGGATCCCCAGTATGAATACGGGCAGTAACATCTTTCCGGTAGGCTTTAATATTAGTTCGTGCAATAATCTTTGAGCCGATTGCAGCTTGAATTGGAATTTCAAAGTTTTGCCGTGGAATGATCTTCTTTAATTTAGCAGTAATTTCCCGACCACGTTCTGCCGCAAAGTCACGGTGAGCAATAAAGCTTAATGCATCCACCTTATCGCCATTAAGCAAGATGTCAATCTTAACCAAATTACTTGGCCGGTAGCCATCAATTTCATAATCTAAGGAAGCGTATCCCCGTGTAGAACTCTTTAACTTGTCAAAGAAGTCAAAAATAATTTCTGACAACGGAATATGATAAATAACGTTTACCCGGGTATCGCTTAGATATTCCATTGTATCAAAGTCTCCCCGTTTCCGTTGGCAAAGTTCCATTACTGGGCCAACATAATCATTGGGAACCATGATTGAAGCGCGGACATATGGTTCCTTAATCGCTTTAATGGAAGAAGCGTCTGGCATTTCAGCCGGATTTTCCACTTCCTTTGTTGTCCCATCCGCTAATTCAACATGGTAAGTAACAGATGGCGCAGTCGTGATTAAATCAAGATTAAATTCACGTTCAAGTCGTTCTTGAATAACGTCCATGTGAAGTAATCCTAAGAAACCACAACGGAATCCAAATCCCAATGCTTGCGATGATTCCGGTTCAAAAGTTAATGCCGCATCATTAAGTTGAAGCTTTTCCAACGCATCACGTAAATCATTAAATTTAGCATTATCAGTTGGATAGAGTCCAGCATATACCATTGGCGTCATTTGCCGATATCCTTCTAACGGCTTATCTGTAGGATTATCTGCACTTGTAACCGTATCACCGACCCGAGTATCTTTAATGTCTTTAATTGCCGCGGTGATGTAACCTACATCCCCAGCCATCAACACATCACGTGCCAATGGTTTAGGAGAGTTAATCCCTACTTCTGCTACCTCATATTCGGTACCACCGTTCATTAATTTAATTCGGTCACCTTTTTTAACAGTCCCTTCAACAACCCGGACACTAAGGACAACGCCCCGATAATCATCATACTTTGAATCAAAGATAAGGGCTTTTAACGGCGCGGTTAAATCTCCTGTTGGTGCTGGGACGTCTTTAACGATTTTTTCCAGGACTTCATCAACGCCCATTCCAGTTTTAGCACTAATATCAACTGCCTCATCAGTATCTAAACCAATCTCGTCTTCAATCTGTTTCTTAGTACCCTCAGGATCAGCAGAGGGTAAATCGATCTTATTGATAACAGGTAAAATTTCAAGGTCATTGTCAAGCGCTAAAAAGACGTTAGCAAGGGTCTGTGCTTCTACTCCTTGCGTTGCATCGACTACTAAGACGGCACCTTCACAGGCAGCAAGAGACCGTGAGACTTCATAAGAAAAATCGACGTGGCCTGGTGTATCGATTAAATGGAAAATGTAGTCTTCACCGTCTTTAGCATGATATGTCAGAGCGACGGCATTTAATTTGATTGTAATGCCCCGTTCTCGTTCTAGAGGCATATCATCAAGAATCTGGTTTTTCATTTCACGTTTGCTGATTGAATCAGTCATCTCTAAAATACGATCAGCAAGCGTTGATTTTCCATGGTCAATGTGGGCAACAATCGAGAAATTCCGAATGTGTTTTTGCCGCTCTTTCATTTCTTCTAGGTTCATTTAAAAAGACTCACTTTCAACGAATATTCTTTATCTAGTATACCAAATCATCGTTTAGAATGGGAAAACTTCTGCTAGATATACAAAAAGCAGGAAAAATATTAAGTTTTTCCTGCTTCATAAAAACTATTTATTTATCCTCAAAAGCATCACGTAACTTATCAAGAACTGTCTTTTTCACACCCTTAACATCTTCACCGCTAGCAGCCGCGAATGCTAACATTGCTTCACGTTGACGTTTGTTAAGGCTCTTAGGTGTTTTAACGTGGACAGTAACATGTTCATCCCCGTTACCATTACCGTTAAGGTGTGGAACACCCTTGCCACGCAAGCGGAAATTAGTTTCTGATTGTGTTCCAGCAGGAATTTTAAGGTTGACATCACCATGAACCGTTTTAACTTTTACTTCGTCTCCCAAGGCTGCTTGAGCAAACGAAATATCACGATCAACGTAAATTGTTGAACCATCACGCCGGAATTCTCGACTTGGTGTTACTCGGAAGACAATATACAAATCTCCGGCTGGGCCACCGTTCTCACCAGCATCCCCTTGATGTTGGAGCCGCATTTGTTGACCATCATCAACACCGGCAGGCACCTTCACTTCTAGCTCATGACGTTCGTGGACATGTCCTGCACCATGGCAAGTATCACAACGATCTTCTGGCTTAATAATCCTTCCAGTTCCATTACATTCTGGACAAGTGGTTTGAGTTTGCATATTGCCTAGTGGTGTTTGACGAACGCTCGTAATCACTCCGGCACCATGACACCGTGGACAAGTTATTGGCGATTTACCAGACTTAGCTCCGGTTCCATGACAAGTCTTACATTCTGCATCACGGTCATACTTGATAGTAGTTGTTTTCCCAAAAACCGCATCCATAAAATCAAGAGTCATTGCATATTGTAAATCACGCCCTTGACGCGGGGCTGTTGGGTCCCGATGAGTACGACCACCGCCGCCAAAGAATTGACTAAAGATGTCGTCAAAGCCGCCACCAAAGTTAGAATAAGCTTGACCACCACCAAAGCCGCCAAAGCCTTGACCGCCAGCACCTTGTGGGCCAGCTGAACCAAATTGATCATATTGAGCACGTTTTTGACTATCACTTAATGTCTCATATGCTTCATTAATCTTCTTAAACTTTTCTTCTGCACCAGGCTCGTGGTTAACATCTGGGTGGTATTTTGCCGCAAGCCGACGATATGCACGCTTGATGTCTTTTTCGGATGCATCCTTAGAGACACCTAAAATGTCATAATAATCTTGTTCTGCCATATAATAAATACCTCATTACTTTATTGCTTGTTTAGTTATACCACAGCCAGCAAACGAAAGTAAAAGCCAAAGTCCTTTTTTCTGGCCTTTGGCTTTTACACTAACATTTTAAGACTGTTTACCGCAGGCTATTTCTTGTCGTCTGGTGTAACGTCCTTAAAATCACCATCAACAGTATTGTCATCATTACCGTTGTCATTACCATTTTGTTGGTTATCACCAGGTTGACCATTAGCAGCGCCACCTTGTGCACCTTGTGCTTGTTGGTAAAGCTTTACGCTAAGGTCTTGAATAACTTTGTTCAAAGCATCCTTCTTAGCTTTCATTTCATCAAGGTTGCCGCTTTCTTTAGCCTTCTTTAATTCGTCACGAGCACTTTCAGCCTTCTTGATATCATCTTCAGGAACTTTACCCTTAACTTCCTTCAAAGTCTTATCAACTTGGAAGAGTTCTTGGTCAACTTCATTCTTTAAGTCAACTTCTTCCTTCTTCTTCTTGTCGGCTTCAGCATGCTCTTCAGCATCCTTCTTCATCCGTTCAATTTCTTCATCACTTAAGCCTGAGTTAGACTTGATAGTGATGTTTTGCTTCTTGTGAGTTCCTTGATCTTCAGCAGAAACATTAACAATACCGTTCTTATCGATATCAAATGTAACTTTGATTTGAGGAACACCACGAGGAGCAGCAGGAATATCAGTTAGTTGGAAGTTACCCAAAGTCTTATTGTCTGCTGCCATTGGACGTTCACCTTGAAGAACGTGAATGTCAACAGCTGGTTGGTTATCAGCAGCAGTTGAGAAGATTTGACTCTTTGAAGTAGGAATAGTTGTGTTACGATCAATCAACTTAGTGAAGACACCACCCATGGTTTCAATACCAAGTGAAAGTGGAGTAACATCAAGTAATACAACATCCTTAACATCACCAGTAAGAACCCCACCTTGAATAGCTGCACCAAGAGCAACGGCTTCGTCAGGATTAATTGAGTGGTTAGGTTCTTTACCAGTTAATTCCTTAACCATTTCTTGAACGGCAGGAATACGAGTAGATCCACCATTTAAGATAACTTCATCAATGTCGTCAAAGGTAAGATCCGCATCTTTCAAAGCATTCAATACTGGTTGCTTTGTCCGTTCAACTAAGTCATTAGTTAATTGGTTAAATTGTGCCCGACTTAATGTCTTTTCCAAGTGCAATGGGCCGTTTTCACCAGCTGAAATAAATGGTAAGCTGATTTGCGCTTCTTGAACACCTGACAAGTCTTTCTTAGCCTTTTCAGCAGCATCCTTCAAACGTTGAAGAGCCATCTTGTCTTGAGAAAGATCAACACCGTGTTCTTCCTTAAAGCCATCGATTAACCAATCCATAATCTTTTGGTCAAAGTCATCCCCACCTAAATGAGTATCACCATTAGTAGAGAGAACTTGGAAGACACCGTCACCTAATTCAAGGATGGAAACATCGAATGTACCACCACCAAGATCATAAACAAGGATCTTTTCATCTTTGTCCTTCTTATCAAGACCGTATGCTAATGATGAAGCAGTAGGTTCGTTAATAATCCGCTTAACATCAAGGCCCGCAATTTTACCGGCATCCTTAGTAGCTTGACGTTGAGCATCATTGAAGTATGCAGGAACAGTAATAACTGCTTGAGTAACAGTATCACCAATGTAATCTTCAGCATATTTCTTAAGGTATTGCAAAATCATTGCTGAAATTTCTTGTGGAGTATATTTCTTACCATCAACTTCAACAGTGTATCCTGCTTCACCCATGTGACTCTTGATTGATGAAATAGTGTTAGGATTAGTAATTGCCTGACGCTTTGCTACTTCCCCAACTTGAGTTTCACCATTCTTAAATGAAACAACAGATGGTGTTGTCCGACTTCCTTCTGGGTTGGTGATAATCTTAGGTTCATTACCTTCCATAACAGCAACCGCAGAGTTAGTAGTACCTAAATCAATACCAATAATCTTATTACTTGCCATAATTTATTTCCTTCTCTCACAAATTTATTGAGCTACAACAACCATTGCTGGGCGTAATACCCGGTCTTTGAGTTGATATCCTGCTTGAAGAACATTAACAACAGTTTCAGGCTTCTGACCTTCTTCGACCGGAACAGTTTGAACTGCTTGGTGAAGAGTAGGATCAAATGTTTCACCATCAGCTTTGATTTCAGTGATGCCATGGTCATTTAATGCCTTGACAAGGTGATCATGAACCATTTGAATACCCTTTTTAAGTTGTTTACCATTATCGTCTACAACTTCAATTGCTAATGCTCGTTTAAGGTTATCAAGCACTGGTAAAATTGACTTTGCTAAATCCTGACCATCATATTTAAGGATTTGAGCCCGTTCTTTATTAAAACGATTAGTCATATTTTGAATTTCTGCTTCTGCTCGTAAATATTTGTCATCTTTATCAGCGAGCTGCTTCTTTAAGTCAGCGATCTCTTCCTTTAATTTGGAAGTTTGATCATCCTTCTTATCTGAAGCCTCTTTTTTTATATCTTTTTTAGGTGCCTTTTCATTTTCAGGCGCAGTTTGTTTTTGTTGATCTTCTTGTTTTTCCTTGGCCAATTAACTCGCCTCCTATGAATCATAATAGTGACGGTAGAAATCTAATAGCCGTTTTGCTAATTCTTGGCGAAAGGCATTTACAATTCCAATTGTCCGTGAATAAGGCATCCTTGTTGGACCAAGAACTGCAATAATTCCTCGTCCATATTGTTCAACATTATAACTTGCAGTAATCAAGCTATAATCATCAAGAAGCTTATTCTTAGAGATTTCCTGACCGATTTTAACATTAACTCCATTATCTGAGGTAAGCGTCGAATCCAAGATATTCGATAAATTGTCATTCTTATCTAACAAGCCATACAGTGATTGGATTGCGTGGGGATCATGAGTACTTGCAAAATCCAGTAAGTTCAGTCGACCACCAACGAAAAAACGCTCACGTGCTGCTTGAGATAAGACATTATCAAAAATATCAAGGAAGCCATCGGGACTATGCATATAATGCAGAACCTGAAGTGGGATATCATCTTTTAGTCGTTTTACCACTTCTGATAGCGGCAAACCAACTAATTGATCATTAATCATTCTAATTACTGCCTGCATTGCATCTGTGTCAATGTCCGGCGGCAAAGTGAATGACTGATTTTCAACCTCACCGCTGTCGGTAACTAAGATCGCAATAACCTTATGATTCCCCAGCGGTACAACTCGAAAGCCACTCAAACGAACACTTTCTTGCTCAGGCTTTAATGTAAAAGCAGTATATGAAGTTAAGTTTGATAAGATATCTGCTGAATGCGAAATAATTTCGTCAATCTTTTGAAAACCAGTTCCAAGTGAGTTTTGAATCACTACCAGATCATTATCAGTAACTGCTTGTGGATCAAGCAAGTTATCGACATAATAACGATAACCTCGTTTCGATGGAACCCGGCCTGATGAAGAGTGCTCTTTTAAGATCAAATCATTGTCCTCTAAAACCGCCATCTCATTACGGACAGTTGCTGAACTGACCTTAAAAGGCAACTTTTCTGCTAAATGTTTTGATCCAACCGGTTGACCAGTTGATGTGTATTGACGTACAATCGCTTGCAGAATCTTTTTCTGTCGTTGTGTTAGCATCGTATATCACTTCCCCTTTTAGCACTCATTAGGGTCAAGTGCTAAACACACTGTATAATATACCAATTACTACCCTAAAAGTCAAGAAACGTCAAACAATTTTTAAAGGAGCTTTATCCATGAAACATAAAGAACATCGCTATATTCAACCCCAAAATACTCAAGAAGCAATGTTATTAATTCAGAAGTTATTTAATAAATACCGTAATGCGCCCCTAACGAATGAACTATTAGAATACCATAACAACCTAATCTATCGCTTGCAGTCAGATATTAAAGACGAAGCAACTAAGGAGAACAATCTTAATCAACTGAAAGCACTTGCTTCCATGACTGAAATTATGCGGAACTGGACAACAGTGCGCTTAAACGGCCAGCCTTTTAACGGGAAAATGCGGCATTTCAAATTAGTGACTGATGGCGGATTCAAATTTGAACGAAATATTCATAAGATTAACCAGACTACCAGTCATCGTGGAAGTCGGCATTAAAAAAAGAGGTTTGATAAATCTTGTTGGCACAATTGCCACGAAAGATCAATCTAAACCTCTTTTATTTATATTTTTCTAAAATACGCCGGGCGTTTTGTTCATCTTGTTTCATCTGTGCAACTAATGCATCCGCTCCCGTGAACTTTTCTTCGCCACGAAGATACTGATACCAACGCACAACTACTTCCTCGCCATACACCATTTGTTGAAAATCAAATAAGTTAATTTCAACCGTTAATTGATTAGCATCGCCAAATGTTATGTTGTGACCAACGCTTGCCATTCCATTATACCACTTCTTACCGAGCTTAACTTTGACGGCATAGACCCCAATCCCAGGAAGTCGCTCCTCTTCCGGATGCTCAACATTGATCGTAGGAAAGCCAAGTGTTCGTCCACGAGCTAAGCCATGAACTACTAAGCCAGTTGTTTGATAAGGATATCCTAATGCTTGATTAGCTGCTTTCACATTACCAGCATCAATTAATTTTCGAATTTCTCGAGAACCAACCTTTTCTTGACTTCCATCCTCAGTAAATTTGGGCACAGTAACAACTTCAAACCGCCCTGCTGCATATTTAGGAAGTAGCTTCATTGATGCAATATCTTCTTTACCATAAGTATGATCAAACCCTGCCACGACCGTTTGAGCATGAAAGCCTACCAAATACTCATCAACAAACTGCTGAGGAGAAAGGCTTGCGAATGATGATGTAAAACTTATTAAATAAATCCGATCAACATCAAGATCGTTTAATAATTCAAGCTTCCTATCGACCGTTGATAAATATTTAAAGCCGCCCTTATATTGACGATAAACAATTCCAGGAGCATGATCATACGTCAAAACTACTAATGGCAATCCTTTTTCACGGGCAATTTCACGGGCACGTTTGATTACTGCTTGATGCCCCCGATGAACACCATCAAAGAAACCCATTGCAAGTACAATTGGCCCCGCAGGAATTAGGCTTTTTTCCAAAGGATGGTGAATTTTTATAACTTGCAACTCCTACACTCCTCAATTAACTGCAAACATTTTAGTTGGCTTATACATTTTATTTTTCGAATCAAAATGATACAGTGCTTTTACTTGTCCATCAAATGATAACACAATTTCCTTCTCGCTAATATTAAGTTCACTTGGAGAAAGCCATCCTCCATTTTGAACCTTTTTCCATTGATCCACTTGAATCGTTAATTGCGGATATTCCTTTAAAGCATAATCTAAAGGATACAAGTATTGCTGGAGAGTTTGGGTCGCAACAGCATCTCGAACGTCGTCTAAACTTAAAGTCTGATCAAGAGTAAAGCCTCCACTCTTCAACCGCGTTAGCAAACTCATTACTCCTGGATACCCTAGTTTACGTGCAAGATCCACAACAAGTGTCCGAATATAAGTGCCCTTACTACATTCAACATTAAAACGGATTCGTTGTTGTTTATTTTTCTCATCATACTTTGAGCTTAGTAATTCAAATTTACTAATAGCCACTTGCCGTTTGGGCCGTTCAACAGTTTCCCCAGCTCTTGCATATTCATAAAGTTTTTTTCCATTTACTTTTACAGCCGAATACATCGGTGGGATTTGTATTATTGTCCCCGTTAATAAATTCATGGCTGCTAATATTTCACTAGTGGGAATTTCATCTGCAACTACTTTTTCTTCAATTTTGTCTCCATCAAGGTCTTGGGTAGTAGTCGCAAACCCAATTAAAAGCTCACCTTGATATTGTTTTCCTGACTGCATCAAATAGTCAACAACTTTGGTAGCATTTCCAACACAAATTGGTAAAACGCCCGCTACACCTGGGTCAAGCGTTCCTGAATGACCAATCTTTTTAGTTTTTAAAATTTGTCGTAGTCGACTAACACAGGCAAAACTAGTCATCCCGCGTTCTTTATATAAGGGTATTATTCCATCCATCGTTATTCCTCCAAGGGGCTGTGGTATAAGTCAAGTCACTTTCACAAAAGACAAATAGCATAAGCGTAGTACAACAATGGCCTCCATCGCTCGGTAAAACCGAACGTTGGAGGCCTCTTGTTGCTTGCGGGAGCTCCCAGAGGCTAACTTCATGGCGAAAAACGAACTCACAAGTAACTTCTGTCTCGCTCCCTTTTTTGCTAATTATTTTTCTTTTTTGTGTAAGTCGTTAATGAGTTGATCAATTCGACTACCGTAAGCAACTGATGGGTCTCTTACAAATTTGATTTCTGGAGTCTTAAAAATATTAAGACGTGCGCCTAATTCACTGCGAATTAACCCAGTCGCCTTATCTAATCCAGCCTGTGCCTTTTCTGCATCAGAAGCAAGATCTGACAAGATACTGTAATAGATGGTTGCTTGCTGGAGATCACCAGTAACATCCACACCTGTAATTGTAACGTTTTGTACACGTGGATCACGAACACGTTTTAACAAGATTTCATCAACATCTTTTTGAATTTCTTGAGCTAAACGATCTACTCGATATTGTTTACTTGGCATCTTTATCTCTCCTCAGTTTTTATTTAACTGGAACTTCCTTCATCTTGTAGGCTTCAATAACATCCATTTCCTTAATATCATTGTAGTTTTCAATTGTCAAACCACATTCGTAACCTTGCTTAACTTCTTTGACATCATCTTTGAAGCGTTTAAGACTACCTAATTCACCTTCGTAAATAACAACACCATCACGAACTAAACGGACTTTTGCATCACGGGTAATCTTACCAGACGTAACCATTCCCCCGGCAATTGTACCAACCTTTGATGCCTTATAGATTTGACGAACTTCTACTTGACCAATTGTTTCTTCTTTGTATACCGGTTCAAGCATCCCCTTCATCGCATCTTCAACTTCTTCAATTGCATCGTAAATAACACGGTGAAGACGGATATCAATACTATTAGAATCAGCTAATGTCTTAGCTACGGCAGTTGGACGAACATTAAATCCAATGATAACCGCATTCGATGCTTCAGCCAAAGTAACGTCACTTTGATTAATGGCACCAACAGCTTGGTGAATAATATCAACACGAACACCGTCAACTTTAATCTTTTGAAGGCTTTGACTTAAAGCTTCAACTGATCCCTGAACATCGGCTTTAATAATAATTGGTAAGGTCTTCATTTGACCCTTCTTCATAGTTGCAAAAAGGTTATCTAATGTAACATGAGAAGTCTTTTGACGTTCTTTATCCATTGCACGTTTAGCACGTTCTTCACCTGCTGCACGGGCAGTCTTTTCATCATCAAAGACAACAAACCGATCCCCAGCTTCTGGTACTTCATTTAGGCCAGTAATCTCAACAGGAGTAGATGGGGTAGCTTCTTTAATACGACGACCATTTTCATTTGTCATTGTCCGCACACGACCAAATGTGTTACCAACAACAATTGGGTCCCCAACATGAAGAGTACCCTGTTGAACTAAAACAGTAGCAACTGATCCCCGACCTTGATCAAGACGGGCTTCAACAACTGACCCAGCCGCATTTTGATCTGGATTAGCCTTTAATTCCAGCATTTCAGCTTGAAGCAGAATCATATCAAGTAATTCATCAAGATTCTTACCAAATTTGGCAGAAATCTTAACAAAAATTGTATCTCCACCCCAGTCTTCCGGAATTAAGTTATACTTTGCTAATTCTTCAGTTACACGATCTGGATTTGCACCTGGCTTATCAATCTTGTTAACCGCAACAATAATTGGTGTTTGGGCAGCTTGTGCGTGGTGAATAGCTTCAACTGTCTGTGGCATAACTCCATCATCAGCTGCAACAACAAGGACCGTAATATCAGTAATATTAGCTCCCCGTGCACGCATTTCAGTGAAGGCAGCGTGTCCAGGCGTATCAAGGAAAGTAATTAATTGGTCATTATAATGAACTTGGTAAGCACCAATTTCCTGGGTAATTCCTCCCGCTTCATGTTCAGTAACATGAGAGTGACGTAATTTATCAAGTAAGGTTGTCTTACCATGGTCAACGTGTCCCATAACAGTAACAACAGCTGGCCGCGTTACTTGATGTTCAGTATTATTTTGTTCATCTTCAAACATCTTATCAATGTCTGAAACATCAACTTGAACCTTTTCCTTAGCCTCAATACCGTAATCAGTTGCTAATAATTCAATTGTATCCTTATCAAGTGACTGATTCTGGTTGATCATTACACCAAGCATAAATAACTTTTTAACGATTTCTGCTGGTGAACGGTGTAAGATCTTTCCTAAGTCTTGGGCATTCATCCCATCAGTATATTCCAATACTTCTGGAAGCGGCTTATCTTTTCGTTGTGTTGGTTGCTTATGAGCTACCTCACGTAACCGCTTATTCTTATTATGTTTCTTATTAAAGCGTTTGCCATTACGGCCCTGATCGTTATTCAAGCTGCCGCCAAACCGACCCCCGTTATTTTGGTGTTGATTATTATCTTTTGTTCCATTGTTTGGTCGGTTATTGTTTTTCTTTTGTGGACGCTCATTTTGTGCTTTATCATGATCGTGGTGTTGATTATGATTTTGCGCCTGATGGTTATTTTGTTTATTATGACCATCATTTTTCTTTACTGGTTGGTGTTGATTATTAGTTGTTTTTTGTCCATCCTTTGCAAGTTGACGTAATTGTTGCGCTTGATCGGGGGTGACAGAAGACATGTGACTTTTAACTCCCATTCCTTGCCGATTGGCCATATTAACTAAGTCTTTACTAGGCATTTTTAATTCCTTAGCTAATTCATAAATTCGTTCTTTGGCCATATGCTCACACTCCTTATCTCATAGTTAGTAGTTCCTCAAACTTTCTTGCAAAACCTGATTGCATTACACAAAAAACTGTTCGTGCTTGCCCTGTTGCCTGGCTAAGCTGTTCTCTAGTAAAAGCTGTTGAAAAAGGAATGCCATAAAATTTACATTTATCAGTAATCTTTTTTGCACTAGCCTTTCCAGCATCTGAAGCTAGGAATACAAACTTTGCCTTTTTAGTTTGAATATTTTTTAAGACAATCTCTTCCCCACTTTGAAGTTGCCGGGCACGCCGAGCGATTCCAAGGAGGTTTAAGACCTGTTCTTTATTTTTGATCATTACCAAATAACTCTTGTCGTGCCTGTAGGTGGTCTGCATACTTGATTAATTCATCATAAAATGATTCATCAAGTTGAACATGAAAAGCCTTTTCAAAAGTTTTTTCTTTCTTGGCGCGCTTTGCAATATCCACATCTACTGCAACATATGCTCCACGTCCAGGCTTCTTACCAGTTGGGTCTAAGGAGACTTCATTTTCCTTATTCTTAACTACCCGAATTAATTGCCGTTTGGGCATCATTTCACCGGTAACAATGTCTTTACGCATCGGTATTTTTCTCTTTTTCATTATTTTCACCCCGCTGCTTAATTTCTAGTTATTCTTCGTTATTGTCAATATTTTCTTCTGAATCAGCTACTTCCTCAGATTCTTGATCATTTTTAGCCATTTCAGATTCAGACTTGATATCAATCTTGTACTTAGTCAAACGAGCAGCGAGACGAGCATTTTGTCCCCGCTTACCGATTGCTAAGGATAATTGGTTATCTGGGACAACGACAGTGCATGAACGTTCTGTTTGTCCTTCTGTTGTTTCTTCTCCTTCGCTATCCTCAGTTTCGCTTGCGGCCTTTTCTTCGTTAAAGATTACATCAAGTACTTCTGCTGGATTCAAGGCATTAGCGATAAACTTAGCCGGATCTTTAACATACTCCACAATATCCATATTCTCGCCATCAAGTTCATTAACAATTGCTTGGACACGAGAACCTCGTGGACCAACGCAAGTTCCCACTGGATCAACATTAGGATCATTTGAATATACCGCAACCTTAGCACGATCACCTGCTTCACGAGCAATATTTTCGATTAAGACAGTCCCATCTTTGATTTCAGGCACTTCTCGTTCAAATAATCGCTTCAAAAGTTCTGGAGCAGTCCGGCTAACAAAGATTTGCGGTCCCCGACGATCGTCATTTACTTTCGTTACGTATACTTGAATCCGATCATGGACATGGTAGTGCTCATTAGGCATCTTATCTCTAAAGCCCATGGCACCTTCTACACCATCTCCTAAATCAACGTATGTGAAACGCTTATCTTCTCGTGAAACTTCACCAGTGATAATCTCATTTTCATAAGTCTTGTACTTGTCGTAAATGATTTTTCGTTCTTCTTCACGGAGACGTTGCATTACCACTTGTTTGGCAGTTTGGGCAGCAATCCGCCCAAAGTCACGAGGAGTAACTTCTTCGCGAATTTCATCGCCAATATCATAACCTTGACCATGAGGAAGTTTCCGCGCATCAGCTAAACTCATGAATTCGTTGCTGTCTGCTTCTACTGCTTCTTCATCATCAGTAATTGTTTTTACAGCGTAGACTTTAATATTACCGGTCAATGAATTGAATTCTACTTCAACATTCTTATCACCGTAATTTTGCTTGTATGCTGATTCAAGGGCTTGTTCTAACGCTTCAATAACAATCTCTTTCTTGATACCCTTTTCTTTTTCAAGATAATCAAGGGCGCCAATCATTTCAGTGTTAATTTTTGGCTTACTCACCTTTCGACACTCCTTTAATACTAGAATTTAATCGCTAATCGGGCCTGAGCAATTTTCTGACGATCAATCGTAATTTGCCGATGACGAGTCTTATCTAAATAATCCAACGTAATTTCTTTATCAGATAATTGCGTTAATGTACCCTCATAAACCTTTTGACCATTAATCTGTTGGTAAAGAGAGATGTGAATGTAATGGTCAATTGCTCGTTGATAATCTTCCTCTTTCTTCAGTGGGCGTTCAGCACCTGGTGAGGAAACTTCTAAAAAGTAAGCCTGTGGAATTGGATCAGGTTCAACATTATCTAATGCTTCGCTTAATTCATCACTGACAAGTGCGCAATCTTCTAGCGTAATCCCACCGTCTTTATCAATATAAACGCGGAGATACCAGCTTTTACCTTCTTTTACAAACTCTAAGTCATATAAGTAAAAATCATGGTCCTGTAAAATCGGTGTTACAAGATCTGTTACAGTTTCTACAACACTGCTCAAACGTGTCACCTCCATTATTTGCAATAAAAAGAGCGAGCATCTCTGCTCACTCCCACGAGTTATTTACCATAATCTATTGTAGCATGTAACATAGCTACTGGCAAGCAATGAAGCATGTTTTCATTGTTATTCCTTAAAACAAGCTAAGTTGATTTTCATCAGGCAGTTTATCTAATACATGATTATCCGTGAGGAAGTCAATCAGTGTCTGGGAAACTTTTCCACGTTCTGCCAAATCTTCCTTAGAAAGGAATGGCCGTTCTTCACGTGCAGCAACAATTTGCTTAGCAACGTTTAGTCCTAATCCAGGAACTGCCCGGAATGGTGCAATTAATGAATCACCATCAATTAACCAATCAGAAGCATCCGATTTTTCTATATCAACCATCTTAAATTTAAAGCCCCGTTCCAGCATCTCATTAGCTAGTTCAAGAATTGTTAAGAGATTCTTCTCTTTTGCACTAGCATCGTTTCCCTTATCATTGATTTCTTTCATCCGTTGCTTAACCGCATCTTTACCGTGAGACATCGCTACTACATCAAAGTCATCTGCTCGTACGGAGAAGAATGCACAATAATAAACTAACGGGAAGTAAACCTTAAAGTAAGCAATTCGCAGGGCCATCAAGACATAAGCAGCCGCATGCGCCCGCGGGAACATGTACTTAATCTTCAAGCATGAGTCCATATACCATTGTGGAACATTAGCTTCATGCATCTTTTCTTGCCATTCGTCTGGAATTCCGCGACCTTTCCGTACGTGTTCCATAATTTGGAAAGAAATTTCTGAGTCCATTCCATAGTGGATTAAGTCGGTCATGATGTTATCACGACAACCAATCACATTAGCGATAGTGGCGATTCCCTGTTTGATTAGTTCCTGGGCATTATCCAGCCACACACCAGTCCCATGTGAAAGGCCAGAAATTTGTAGTAATTGCGAGTAGTTTTTCGGATGAGTATCCTCCAACATCCCCCGGACAAATCGCGTTCCAAATTCCGGCAATCCTAGCGTACCAGTCTTACTTTGAATTTGTTCTTCAGTTACACCCAATACCTTAGGACTAGAGAATAAGGCCATCACTCCTGGATCATCCATTGGAATCGATTGAGGATCAATTCCTGATAAATCTTGCAAGGCACGAATCATCGTTGGATCATCATGTCCCAAAATATCCATTTTAAGAATATTATCGTGAATCGAGTGGAAATCAAAGTGGGTTGTTTCCCAGGCAGCTGTTTGATCATCAGCAGGATACTGAACAGGTGTAAAGTCATAAATGTCCATATCATCGGGAACAATAATAATCCCTGCTGGGTGCTGACCAGTAGTTCGCTTAACACCAGTAGCTCCTTTTGCTAAGCGATCCTCCTCTGCCTTTCTAAATTCTTTTTCTGTATCTCGTTCGTAAGCTTTCACATATCCATATGCCGTCTTGTCGGCAACCGTACCAATCGTCCCGGCACGGAATACATTTTTTTCACCGAATAAGACTTTCATATAGTTATGGGCAATTGGCTGGTAGTCACCAGAGAAGTTTAAATCAATATCTGGGACCTTATTCCCCTTAAACCCAAGGAAAGTTTGGAATGGGATATCATGACCGTCTTTTACCATTAAAGTGCCACACTTTGGACATTTTTTATCTGGCAAATCGAAACCTGAACTATATTCCCCTTGCGTGTAGAAGTGAGTAAATTGACAATTTGGACAACGGTAATGCGGGGGCAAGGGGTTAACTTCTGTAATTCCCGAAAGAGTTGCAACCACACTTGAGCCAACAGATCCCCGCGAACCTACTAAGTATCCATCTTTATTGGACTTAGCTACTAGTCGTTGAGCAATTAAATAGTGAACAGAGAAACCATTCTTAACAATACTGTTCAACTCTAATTCAATCCGGTCCTGAACTAGTTGTGGCAAAGGATCACCATACCATTTTCTCGCAGTATTCCATGTCCGGTCTTGGATTTCCTGTTCGGCCCCCTTCATATGCGGTGGATAAAGTTTATCTTTTACTGGCCGAATATTGTCATCAATCTCAGCTGCAATCTTATTACTATTTTCCACAACTAATTCGTGGGCTTTTTCTTCACCGAGAAAAGCAAATTCATTTAGCATTTCATCAGTCGTTCTAAAGTGAACTTCTGGACGCTCAGTTCGATTTAACGGGTTTGCGCCACCTTGCGAGTTAATCAAGATCTTACGGTAAATTCCATCATGTGGATCAAGGTAATGGACATCTCCAGTGGCAACCACTGTTTTTTCCAACTCATCCCCCAGTTTGACCATATTTTTGAGGATATCTTCAAGGTGACCTTCATCTGCAATCACGTGTTGTTCAAGCAACGGTGCATAGTTTGGCTTGGGCTGAACTTCAATAAAATCATAGTAGCGAGCCTTTTCTAGTGCTTGATCGTACCCCTTCTCCATCATTGCGGTAAATACTTCTCCCGATGAACAAGCAGTTCCCAAAAGAAGTCCTTCACGATATTTCGTCAGCACTGTTCGCGGAATTCGCGGTACCCGGTAGAAATATTCAACGTTTGATAGCGATACTAACTTAAATAAGTTTTTCAAGCCAGCCTGGGTCTGCGCAAAAATCGTTACATGAAAAGGCCGAGCATGACGGTAAGCATTATTTTCTTCCATATGCTTGTTTAAATCATCCACATACTTCACATCATAACGGGCTTCAGCATCTTTCAAGAACTTATAAAGCAAGTGTCCTGTAGCTTCCGAATCATAGTTAGCACGGTGGTGATGTTCCAACGCTACCTTAAATTTTTTACTAAGCGTGTTTAATCGGTATCCTCGCATATCAGGATATAAGAATCGCGCCAATGGTAATGTATCGATTACTGGTTCCGCGATTTTTCCCATTTTGTGACGTTCATAACCAGTATTCATAAACCCCATATCAAATGAAACGTTATGACCAGCAATAATACAGCCCTTACAAAAGTCCTTAAACATCTGAAAAACTTCTTCTTCAGTTTTGGAACCCTGAACCATTTCAGTGGTGATACTAGTTAAATTAGTTGTTTGTTCTGATAATGGGAAACCAGGATCGATGAATTCATCAAAACGTTCTAAGACATTTCCATCTTGCATTTTAACGGCAGATAATTCAATTACCTTATCGTAAATCGCTGATAACCCTGTCGTTTCCACGTCAAAAATGACATAGGTCTGATGAGCGAGTTCGTCATGATTTTCGTTATATACCAACGGAATTCCATCATCAACAACATTAGCTTCCATCCCATATAGCATTTTAATACCAGTTTTTTGGGCTACACTAAATGCTTCTGGAAAAGCCTGAACATTCCCATGATCGGTTACCGCAATCGCTGGATGTCCCCACTTATGAGCACGAGTTGCAAGCTCAGTAATCGAATTAGTGGCGTCCATCTGACTCATTGTGGTATGTGTATGGAGCTCAACTCGTTTATCATCTTGGGGAGCTTTATCTTGACGCGCTGCATGCGTTACTTCATTAACATCATAAGCCGTGATTACCAAGTCCCGCATCCAGGTATCTTCTTGCACAGGTCCGCGAACTTTCAACCACATTCCTGCTTTAATATTGGCAAATTGGGCTTCTTCATCACTGTTACGTGAGAACTTCTTCACTGCAAAAGAAGAAGTGTAGTCCGTAATTTCAAATGTTAATAATTGACGACCTGAGCGTAGTTCGCGAATTTCTGCATTAAATACATATCCTTCAACAACCACGGACCTCTCTTCGCCCTCAATATCTTTCATTTGAATAACATTCTGCTTACTATCAATCATCCGGCCAAGTTGGACTGGACCATCGGCAGGGGCAACTGGAGCATCTTTCTTTGCTGTTTTCTTTGCCGCCTCATTTTTCTTAATACGGGCAGCGGCCTTGGCAGCAAGTGCAGCATCTGCCTTCTCGTGTTTAGCTTTTAGTTCTTCAATTTTTGCTTGCGAAGCTGACTGGTCAACAAACGGATGAATCCTAAATTTAGGAAACCCTAGCTCTTGATACGATTTTTCAATCTTGTCTAATGCTTTCTGCGCTAGTAAATCTTTAATTACCTCATTTTCGACAACCAGTGTTACACGACCATCCTTAACCTCGGGTGCTGTTTGTAAGCAAGCTTGTTGAAGCATTGGTGTATCACTAATTGCGCTATTAATGATGAACTGCCAATAATTAGCTATTTGTGACTCATCAAGTTCTGTCATGGGAGTACTAATCTTTAAACTAACTTTAGCAATATCCTTAAAACCTAGCTGTAAGCTCTGGTTGAACTGCGTAAATAATTCATATGGTAAAGCCTTATTAAAGATTAAGTGAAATTCCCATTGTCGAGACTTTTTATGAACAACAACTGATTGAACTGCGGCATTTCTGAATGCAGAATTGTCTTTTTCCGGAAAGTGAATTTGTTCTAATAGTTTTCCAAATAATTCTTGGCGACTTAATCCCACGTTCTAATCCTCCTACTTAAAAATGTGGTGCGAATAACGTTACTTATCTTAACATCGCAGCCACATTAGTTTAAATTATTTGTTTTTTTCTTCGTTCAATTGCTTTAATAAAATTCCCACCGTATTTACTAGTTCCTCTTGTTTAACTTCAACAGTTTCACCAGTTTTACGGATTTTAATTTCAACAATACCATCTTGCGCTTTCTTACCAACAGTAACCCGAATTGGAATACCAATCAAGTCTGAATCAGCAAATTTAACCCCTGCTCGTTCTTTCCGGTCATCTACTAATACCTCATAACCAGCTTCAGTTAATTGTTGATCAATCTTATCAGCCATTGCCATTTGGTCTTCTTTCTTCGCATTAACTGGAATGACGTGAACATCAAATGGAGCAATACTATCAGGCCATACAAGACCATTTTCATCAGCATTTTGTTCTGCAACAGCTGACAATAAACGGGTTACACCAATCCCATAGCTTCCCATGATTACGTCTGTCAAGCGACCATTGCTATCAAGGACTTGGGCACCAAGTTTGCTTGAGTAATGAGTACCTAGCTTAAAGATATGACCAATTTCAATTCCGGGAGTAAATTTAAGTGGTTGACCATCAGGAGCAATTTCGCCTTCTTTAACATTCCGGAAATCACCAAACTGATCAACGCGGAAGTCGCGATCAATATTAGCGTTAACATAGTGGTAACCATCTTCATTGGCACCACATGCCATGTTAACTAAGACCTTAACATAATTATCAGCAAGAATTTTTACTTCTTCGCCTACTCCGACAGGTCCTAATGATCCAGGATGAGCATTGAGGTACTTTTCGGCATCTTCTTCTGTAGCTAATTCAAGTTCTTCACAATCAAGAGCATTTGTTACCTTTGCTTCATTAACTTCATCATCGCCGCGCATTAAGACTAAGACTGGTTGGTATTCATCTTCGCTCATTTTAGCAATGTAAAGCATTGATTTAATAACTTGATTAGGATCAAGATCTAAACTTTCCGCAGCTTCATCCACTGTATGAGCACCCGGAGTAGCCTGCTTCTCGATTGGTGCAGGAGCTGCTGTTTGTTGTACACCAGTAAATTTACTTTCAGCTTTCTCAATATTAGCAGCGTAATCCCCATCAGTATAAGCGATTATATCTTCCCCTACTTCAGCAGGTGCAGAGAATTCTTGTGAGTTCTTACCACCCATGGTTCCCGAATCAGCGAGAATAACTTTATAGTTTAAGCCAATCCGATCAAAAATATTTCGGTAAGCCTTTGCTTGATTATTGTAGGCTTCGTCTAATCCTTCTTGATCTGCTGAGAAAGAGTAACCGTCAAGCATTTCAAATTCTTTTCCACGTAGAATGCCGTAACGAGGACGATCTTCATCACGAAACTTATCTTGTAATTGATAAACTACTAATGGAAGTTTCTTGTACGATTTAATACTATCACGCAATACTTCAGTAAAGGTTTCTTCATGAGTTGGGCCCAAAATAAAGTCACGGTCACGACGATCTTTAAGTTTGAAAAGATTATCACCATAGCTTTCGTAACGACCAGATTCCTTCCACAAATCAGCTGGAAGGAGTCCCGGCATAAGCATTTCAACCGCTCCCGCCTTATCCATTTCATCACGAATAATATTTTCTACTTTTCGAATAACCCGGTAAGCTAACGGTAAATATGACCATACCCCCGCGGATACTTGGTAAATGTAGCCGGCACGAATCATCATCTTATGACTTAAGGCTTCCGCATCACTTGGGGCCTCTTTTTTTGTTGGAATTAATACCTTTGACTGTTTCATTAAAAAATATACTCCTTTGTTTTTTAATTACCGAATAAAATATCTTTGAATATCGTTCCATGTTACTAAAACCATAAGTGTTAGTAAGATTAGGAAACCAATCATTGTGATAATTCCCTCAGCTTTTTCAGGAATTGGTCGCCGAATGATCGCTTCAACAATATTCAATAACAATTTTCCGCCATCCAATGCTGGAATTGGTAATAAGTTAACAATTCCTAAGTTGATTGATAAGAGGGCTAAGAAATTTAAAACTCCATTGATTCCCAATGAAGTGGCTTGCGATGTCCCTGCATAAATTGCTACCGGTCCACCAAGGTCATTTAAGCTAAACCCATGGGTAACCATGTGGCCAAGAACACTAAAGATTAATGTTCCCGCTTGGATAAATTGTTGCCATCCAAACTTCAGACGCGTAGCTAAACTCTTTTCTTGCTTTTCGACAATTCCAATTTGACCAACTTTTTGATGGCCTCGCTCAACTGCTTTTGGTGTTAGCTTAGTATGATAAGTTTTATTACCACGTTCATACGTTACTGACACTGTCTTATTAGGCTTATTTGAAATGTTAGTTGAAAGGTCAGTCCAATTATTTATTTTTTGGTTGTTAATCTTAACAATCCGATCATTTGCTTTTAAGCCCGCTTTGGCAGCTACGGAACCTGCGTTAACTTGCCCTAATTGATTACTATTAGTTGGTACACCCGTTAAAGTGAAACCAAGAATGATAAATACTACTAAGGACAAAATGAAATTATTCATTGGACCAGCAAAATTGGTCATCATCCGGGCAGGAAGACTTGCTGAACGAAATTGCACATCACGTGGAGCAATTTGCACCTCGGTTCCGTCTCGCTCAATAATCCTTGCATCATGGTCAACACTATATACCTTCAGCTGATCTTCGTCCCCATTGACATATCCTTTTATCCATAAGCCATCTTCTAAATCACAAGCAACTAGTTGAAGAGGAATCCCCTGAAATAAGGTTGTTTTATCACTAGCATTAATACTAATAACTTTATCTTGATCATTTAGCTGAATTGTTAGAGGGGTACCTGGCTTTAACTCATCTTGGTCCTCATCATCAGCACCAGCCAACCGAACATAACCACCGAGGGGCAAGATTCGAATAGTATAGGTAGTACCATTTTTCCGTTTCCACCAAATTTTTGGACCCATTCCTATTGAAAATTCACGAACCAAAATTCCTGCTCGTTTAGCAAAATAATAATGACCATATTCATGAACAAGGACAAGGATTCCAAAAACAATAATAAATGTAATAATTGTTATTATCAAAAAATCTCTTCCTTACGTTTGATTAAATGATCCCTAATAAATGAAGCATTGGCATAACAATTAGCATACTATCAAACCGATCTAAGATTCCACCATGGCCTGGAAGAATTTTTCCTGAATCCTTTACACCATAGTAGCGTTTTAATGATGATTCGATTAAGTCACCAAATTGACCGAAGATTGAAAGAATCAAAGTAACGAATATCATTGTTACCCAACCTGCACCAACAGGAATAAAGTAGCAATAAATAGTCAAAATAATAACAGCAGCTAATGTACCACCAATTGAACCTTCCCAAGTTTTATTAGGACTAATCTTAGGAGCAAGTTTATTTTTACCGATTTTTCGGCCAATTAAATATGCTCCACTATCTGTAATCCAAACGATTAGCATTCCATATAATAGCGTTTGAAAATTGATTGCCCGAGCAGCAATAAAGTAGCGAAATCCCATTCCAATATAGAGCATTGCTAATGTTAAAACCCCAGCATCATCGAAAGTAAAGCGTTGTTTTCGAATAACTGTATGTAATAGAAGTAAAACAACTAAAATATAGAATCCGAACCATCGAGTTGCAACACTGGGTAAGAAGTCAAGCCAGCTATCTGGCAATATTAATAAAGCAACCCCCAGATAACTGATCAAAGCTTCAAATGAAATTACAAACATTTTTTTCATTACCAATATTTCTGACATTGCAACCATTCCTAAGGCAACTGCTGCAATTGTTAATGGCCAATGACCATATATAATAAGCGGTATAAAGATTGCAAGTGCAATTACCGCGGTCGTTATTCTTGTTTTCAAAACAAAATCCCCTTATTATTTATTGATTTTTTAGCCCACCGAACCGCCGATGCCGTCCTTGATAGGCAATTATCGCTGATCGCAATGAGTCTTCATCAAAGTCTGGCCAGTGTTCTGGAACAAACTCCAATTCACTATAAGCAATTTGCCACAGCATAAAGTTACTAATCCGCTCTTCGCCACTTGTTCTGATTAGCAGATCAGGGTCCGCAAATGGCCCCAATTTTGCCGACATTAAGTACTTGCCAAAGGAAGCTTCATCAATATCCGCAATTGCCAAGTTCCCATTTTGAATGTCTTCTGCAATCTTTTTAGCAGCTTGAGTGATCTCATCTCGACTCCCATAGTTCAAAGCAAAGTTGAGAATCATTCCTGTACAGTGAGCTGTATCAGCCATTGCATCTTTAACAGCTTTTTGTGTGGCTTCAGGTAATTGCGTAATATCTCCCATTACCGTCACCTTAACATTATGTTTGATAAGATCTGGAACAAATGTTGAGAAGAAGCGGACAGGCAACTGCATTAAATAACTTACCTCTGAAGAAGGACGTTTCCAGTTTTCGGTTGAAAAAGCATATAATGATAAGACTTTTACCCCTAATTCACTAGCAGCAATTGTAATCTTTTTTACTGTTTGCATTCCTTGCTTATGACCAGCAACTCGTGGAAGGTGTCGTTTCTGCGCCCACCTGCCATTACCGTCCATAATAATTGCAATATGGTTAGGAATACGTTCCATATCAAGTTGCTGATTTATTTCATCATGTTTACTTTTGGAAAACACTAATTGTTCCTCCATTTTTATCATGTACTTAAGATTAATTACAGACATTTATTAAAAATTCACGTCTGCCAATTAATTATAGCTTTTATTATACCAGAGGCAAATTTCGATTTGTCAATCCACAGTAAATTGTTACATAGTTTTATCATAACAATTCAATTTTAGCCAAAATAAAAAGGTTGTGGACTTACGCAAAGTTCACAACCTTTTTATTTCTGAAAACTAGCCTTCCATTAATTCCTTTTCTTTTGCATTTGCAATATCTTCAAGGTTCTTAATTCCAGCATCTGTTTCGTTTTGAACTTTCTTTTCAAGATCATGGAATTCATCATCATTAAAGTCGCCGTTCTTGTTACCCTTCTTTAAGTCATCCATCGCTTCACGACGAACGTTTCGAACTGCAACTTTTGCCTTTTCTAATTCAGCTTTAACGTCCTTTACTAATTCTTTCCGCCGATCTTCAGTTAATTGTGGAATGATTAAGCGAATTGAGCTTCCGTCGTTTTGAGGAGTTAATCCTAAATTAGATGCATAGATTGCTTTTTCAATTTCTTCAAGCACGCTCTCATCATAAGGAGTGATTAATAATTGTCGTGCTTCTGGAATTGTGATTGATGCAACTTGATTTAATGGAGTTGGAGCTCCGTAATATTCAACTTTAATAGAATTTAATAAACTTGCATTGGCTTGACCAGCACGAATATCAGCAAGTGTCCGTTGAAGTGCATCACCTGATTTTGCCATTTTTTGTTTGGCATCATTTAAAATTTCTTTTCCTGTAGCCATATTATCAGTCTCCTTCAATTGTTGTACCAACTTCTTGACCAGTTACTACTTTCATAATATTGCCTGATGTGTTCAAGTTGAAGACTACCAATGGAATATGATTGTCCATCGATAGTGAACTAGCAGTAGTATCCATTACATGTAAATTCTTTTCAATGATATCCATATGGGTTAAATGATCAAACTTAGTAGCATCCTTAACTTTATTTGGATCAGCTGAGTAAACACCGTCAACCCCATTTTTACCCATTAAAATGGCATCAGCGTTGATTTCTGCTGCTCGTAATGCGGCAGTAGTATCAGTTGAGAAGTAAGGACTTCCTGTTCCACCAGCAAAAATAACGATTCGATCTTTCTCTAAATGACGAATAGCTTTCCGCCGAATATATGGTTCAGCAATTTGCCGCATTTCAATTGAAGTTTGTACCCGGGTAGGAACACCAATTGATTCAAGCGCATCTTGAAGTGACAAGGCATTCATAATGGTTGCCAACATTCCAATGTAGTCAGCTTGCGCACGTTCCATCCCTAATTCAGCACCAGTAACACCACGCCACATGTTACCACCACCAACAACGATGGCAATTTGAACGCCCAAATCATGAACTTCTTTTAATTCCTTAGCTACATCTTTTAAAACGGGAGGGTTGATTCCAAAACCCTTGTCACCAGCTAATGCTTCTCCACTGAGCTTTAAAATTACTCGCTTATATTTAATATCTGCCATACGATATCCTCCTTGAATTTGCAAGTTAATTTTTAAAAAAGGACGCACTACATTGAGTACGTCCTCCTTTTGACCGAACGCTTAGTTCATTTGGTCCTTAACTTCTTGAGCAAAGTCATCTTGCTTTTTTTCGATTCCTTCACCGACTTCGTAACGAATGAAGGACTTCAACTTACCATTCTTACTTGAAACATATTGTTCAACAGTTTGGTCAGAGTCCTTAACAAAGTCTTGATCTGCTAAACAAATTTGTGAAAGGAACTTGTTCAAACGACCTTCAACAATCTTGTCAACGATCTTTTCAGGCTTTCCTTCGTTTAAAGTTTCTTCCTTGAAGATAGCACGTTCATGGTCAAGACGTTCTTGAGAAACATCATCACGAGTCATGAATTCAGGGTTGATAGCTGCAACGTGCATTGCAACGTCTTTAGCAGTGGCATCATCAGCACCTTCTAAGACAACCAATGCAGCAATTTGACCACCTTGGTGTAAGTATGCTCCAAAGCTATCGCCGTCATCCTTTTCTACAACAGTAAACCGACGAAGGCTAACCTTTTCACCAGTTTTTTGTGTAGTACTGATAATATCATCATTTAATGTGCCATTTTCAGTCTTGATTTCTAATGCTTCTTCAACATTAGCAGGCTTGTTTTCACTAATTAACTTAGTAACCTTCTTCAATAAGTCCTTAAATGGTTCACTAGCAGCAACGAAATCAGTTTCTGAATTCAATTCAACGATTGCAGCTGTATTACCATTAACAGCAATATCAGCTAATCCTTCAGCTGCAACACGGTCACTCTTCTTGGCTGCCTTAGCAATACCCTTTTCACGAAGGTAGTCCATTGCTTTGTCCATGTCACCATCACTAGCAACTAATGCCTTCTTAGCATCCATGATACCGGCACCGGACTTTTTACGTAATTGCATAACTTGAGCAGCTTTAATTTCAGCCATGACGAAATCTCTCCTTTTATAATCTTTTTTGAAAAAGGGCTGTTTAGTACTTAGGCCAGAATGGTCCGTACAAAACAGCCCAAGAATTTAATGATTTTAGTCTTCTTTACCTTCAACGCTGTTCTTCAAGTTCTTTAATGAATCTTCGCTAACAGTTTCGTTAGTAGCGTTATCATCAGCAGTTTCTTGTTGAGCATCGTCTTGACCTTGCTTACCTTCAACAAAAGCATCAGCCATCTTTGAAGTGATTAAGCGAACGGCACGGATAGCATCATCGTTTGATGGGATAACGTAATCAATGTCGTCTGGGTCAGTATTAGTATCAACCATAGCTACGATTGGAATGTGTAACTTTTGAGCTTCCTTAACAGCGATTTGTTCCTTGTGAGGATCAACAATGAACATAACATCTGGAATCCGTGGCATATCTTCAATACCACCAAGGAAACGTTCAAGCTTTTCACGTTGCTTAGTTAAAACAGCAACTTCCTTCTTAGGAAGAACATCAAATGTACCGTCTTCGCTCATCTTCTTAAGTTCCTTCAAACGAGCAATCCGTGATTGGATAGTCTTCCAGTTGGTCAAAGTACCACCTAACCAACGGTGGTTAACGTAGTATTGACCTGCACGAGTAGCTTCTTCTTCAATAGCATCTTGAGCTTGCTTTTTTGTACCAACAAATAAAGCAACACCATCGTTAGCAGCAACATCCTTCATGTAGTTGTAAGCAGTATCAATTAACTTAACAGTCTTTTGTAAGTCAATGATGTAAATACCGTTACGTTCAGTAAAGATGTATTCTTCCATCTTTGGGTTCCAACGACGAGTTTGGTGACCAAAGTGGACACCGGCTTCAAGCAATTGCTTCATAGATACAACAGACATAAATATACCTCCAAATTGTTTTTCCTCCCCAGTCTTCTTCTGGCAATGGGACTATTTAAGCACCCTCACCACCATCATTCTGGGTGTGAAATTGGCGCGTAACACCGAAATATAGTATACAAAAAACCTTGCAAACTGACAAGGTTTTTCACTTAACTTATTTTAAAATTTAACTAGTTTATCTGAGGTGCCAGTTTTAATCAAATCTAGATTGGCAGACAAACTCATCTTAACCATATTTTTAATTGCTTGATCAGTATAGAAAGCAATGTGGGGTGTGATTAAAACATTTGGCCGATCAACTAAATCCTTAAATTCATCATAATCGACTTCTTGGAAATCAATTTGCTGGTTAAAAATCTTGGTTTCGCCAGTCATTACGTCTAGAGCAGCTCCTCCGACTTTACCGCTATTCAACGCTTCGATCAATGCTTTTTCATCGACTAATGGTCCACGTGCAGTGTTAACCAGTAAGACCCCGTCCTGCATCATTGCAAATGTTTTTTCATTAAGCATTTTATCTGTTGCTGGAACATGAGGCAAATAAAGCGAAATAACTGTTGCCCGTTTATATAATTCATCAAGGCTAACGTATTCAACAATTCCTTCTAGTTCCTTATTTTGATGACGGCTATATGCAATCACTTTTGCACCAAAACCAGCAAAGATTTTAGCGGCTGTGGATCCAATGTTTCCTGTTCCAACTATCCCGACAACCTGCTTATTCATTTCCTTAGCAATATGTGGTGCCCAGTTATAATCTCCTTTCGCTAATTTTAAATAAAATTCTTTTGTTCGACGTAAAAGGTTAAGCGCTTGAGTAACTGAAAATTCAGCAATCGCAGCTGGGGAATAAACCGGTACATTGGTAATTTGGAAACCAAGTTCTCGCGCTAATTCATGGTTAAGATTATCGACCCCAACATTTCGCAATGACATCTTTGTAATGCCATTAAGCGCTAATTGACGTAAGGCCTCATCTGAATAAGGCTTTTGCTGGAATACTACTACTCCATCGCTTCCTTTAGACAAATTGACTGTGCTTTCATCTAAAAGTTTCGTTGTTGAGTCGACAGTTACTTCAGGATGTTCCTCTTGCCATTCCTTAATGTAAGGAACTTCATCCTGATAAACACCATACACATAAATTTTCATCTTAATTCCTCCATAGTTTTAACAAATTGACACCGTGGTCTAGTAAAAATTTTTCTTTTTGGCGGCGAGTTTGATGTTTAAAATAATATTCCGCACTCAAGGCATCATGCTTTGATTCAAATTCTTCTGAATAAATAAGCTTTAGCGGATGACGCTTTTTCACACGAGTATATTTTGCCCCTTGATAAGTCTGATGGGTATGAAAGCGCCGTTTAACATTGTTGGTAAAACCACAATAAAAGCTATTATCCGCGCAATACAATACATAAATATAGTATTTCTCACTTGCCATATAATAACTCCTGAACCGCTGGAGTATACTCGTTATCCGCTCCATGAACAATCAATGGTGGTACTACTTTTACTCCTCCAGGCCGGCCATCCTTAATCACTTCAAGCAACAAAATATTCGCATCACGATCAGGTTTAGGATGAATAAATTGAATTCTTTTAGGTGCTAATCTATTTTCCTGACACACTTGTAAAATCTCACCTAAACGATCTGGACGATGTACAAGATACCCATGACCATTCATTTTTAATAAACCACTCATCTTTTGAATAACCGTCACTAAATCGGTTGCTATTTCATGACGAGCAATCGCTAAAGCTTTATTTGGATTTTTCTGGCTTTGGGCTGTAACTGGGAAATAAGGAGGATTACAAAGGACAATATCAATCGAATCCTTAGAAATATAATCATTAACGTTAGCAATATCAGCATTAATGACGGTATATCGATCTTGTAAATCATTTAGCAAAATTGTCCGTTTAGCCATATCAGCAATTTGTGGTTGTAATTCAACTTCAGTAAATGTTCCACCAAGCTTATTGTGGAGAAAAATGCCGATTGCCCCATTTCCAGCGCATAAATCAACAATTTTCAATTTCTGTCGATGATTGGGACGCACGAAATTTGCTAATAAGACCGCATCTAATGAAAAAGCAAAATAATGGGGATTTTGGATTATCCTTACATCCTGACTATATAACTGATCAATTCTTTCATTTTTTTTAAGAATATTTCTATTTTCCATTATGCCCTCCATTATTTTTTGTACTTGCAAGATCCACTTTTTTTCGTCATACTGAGGAACGAAAACTTAATTTTGTTATAGATTGGAAGATTGACATGTTGTACACTTTTCTCGTTAAAATCGTTAATCCATTTTTAAATTTGATTAACGGGCGACCTAAAATATACAATCGGGAAAATATCCCTGAAGGCAATTATATTATTATTGCACCTCATCGTACTTGGATGGATCCTGTCTTACTAGCGCTTGCCGTATGGCCAAAAAAATTTAGCTTCATGGCTAAAAAAGAACTTTTTAAGAATCCAATTGCTAGCAAATTCTTAAAAGCGTTAAATGCCTATCCAGTTGATCGGAAAAATCCTGGTCCGTCTGCTATTAAAAAGCCGGTTACAATTTTAAAGAAAACTGACTTATCGACCATTATTTTCCCTAGCGGCTCACGCTACTCATCTAAATTAAAAGGCGGGGCCACCGTGATCGCTAAAATGGCAAACGTCCCCTTAGTTCCTGCTGTTTACCAGGGACCTCTAAAATTTGGCCAGCTATTTACTCGTAAGCCGCGCCAAATTGCATTTGGGAAGCCTATTTATATTGACCGAAAGCAACGGCTCACCCCCGAAGTACAGGCTGATTTAGAAAAGCAAATGCAAGACGCTTTTGACCAATTAGATAGACAAATTGATCCCAATTATAAATATATTGTTCCTCCAAAGCCGAAGAATGACGAATTTTAATTTCCAATATAAAAGGATGTGATAATTATCACATCCTTTTATATTATTTACGATTCGACTTTTTAGCTTGTGCTTTCATCGCTTGCATCATTTGATGTAATTTACGACTTGATGGTTTTTGTCCCATTTGAAGCATCATCGTCCGCAGCATCTCTTCCGAAATCGGTGGATTATTGCGGAGGTAGTTTTCCATGTATTTACGTGCACCAAAGAAGCCGATAACCAAACCGACTAATAATGCAAGAATCATTAGCATGATCGTCATACCCACAATTACTCCCTCCTTTGCTCGTTACCTATCCATCTTACACGAAAGAGCAATTTTTGAAAAGAGCAAATCACTGTTAATCGTCACGAAGTCCTTTTTTACGTTGAATTTCACGAACCTTTTCAGGAGTAACCTCTTTCCCTTCTTTATCAAAGATCCGCATCATTTCAATATTACTACGCATCGCTTCTCTAAAGTTCTTTAGATATTCCTTACGTAATCGATCTCGTTCCTTAGTTTCTTCTTCAGTTAAGCCTTCTTCTTTATTCTTATGAGCAAGCTCATTAATCCGCTTTAATAAAGCATCTTGTTCTTTTGATTCAGCCATTATAGTCATCTCCTTAGTAAAGTCGATTTTACTTATTTTATAAAATTAATGCAAATCACGAACGTACGTTTGAAATATGCATCTATCTATGATAAGCTTAACACAATTAATGATAATGAGGTGTCAATATGGCAAAGGTAGCAAAAAATAAACAAATGGCCGTCCTAAATTATATTCATAAACAAGTTGAAGATCATGGCTATCCACCGACTGTTCGCGAAATTTGTAGTGCTGTTGGATTGTCTTCAACTTCAACAGTCCATGGACACATCTCTCGCTTAATTGAACAAGGATTCTTACAAAAAGATCCTTCTAAGCCTCGAGCACTTGAGATTACATCCAAAGGGCTTGATATTTTAGGTGTAAAACCGATTCAAAAAGAAATCCCAATGCTTGGTGTTGTTACAGCTGGACAACCAATTTTAGCAGTCGAAAATGCTACTGAGTTTTTCCCGATACCTCCTTCTATTCAAGATAATAATGATTTGTTTATGCTTACCATTCGTGGAACCAGTATGATTAAAGCAGGGATTTTTAATGGCGATCAAGTAATTGTACGTAAACAATCCACAGCTAAAAATGGTGATATCGTTATTGCAATGAACGATGATAATGAGGCTACTTGTAAACGATTCTATAAAGAAAAAACACGTTTTCGTTTACAGCCAGAAAATGATACGATGGAGCCAATCTTCTTAGACAATGTGAAAATCCTTGGTAAAGTGGTGGGACTATTTCGTGATCATATTTTCTAAGCCTAATAAAAAGAGTCCAAAAAGGGCTCTTTTTTATTAATGTCTTTAGGCCTGGTTGAGTGCGCGAGCAGAGCGAGTGCACGAAACAAAAAACCACCTGCTATGCGGGTGGGCGATAAAAATTATATAAAAAGGCCTCTTTTGCCTTA
>NZ_JAJGUA010000021.1:0-8610 GCF_020784695.1 Limosilactobacillus secundus | reverse complement strand
GAAAGCCATCCTTATTAACTGTGGGAAAGCCACAGTTACGACAACGATTAATCGGATAAGAAAGAGTAGCTGTTATTAGCGTTATATACTCTTTAACAGAATCATTGTTGTGTTCAGCTTCTTCAACAGAAATAATTTTAATATTTTTATCTTTAATTCCAAGAATATTTAGGATAGAATCATTATGGGACATTTGTTTAACCTTCTTTCATGATTTTTGTGGTGAATTGATTGTATAACGAGGGGACAGCAAATGTCCTCTTTTTTGTATAAAAAAATCTGGCATGGAATCTCTCTCCATACCAGAAAGTGTATACCCGAAGTTTTTTTATTGGCAAAAAGTAAACGATTAATAAAAATATGAATCAAAAACAGGACTATGAGTTACCGAAAATGATAATTCATGGTCCTGTTGTATGCATCAGTTAAATACCATTGGCAAATACCCTACGTTATCTACTTATTAAAAAATAGGTTTGTAAATTTCATCATAATAACTATTATCTGACCCCATACTAGTAAAGTTCTTTAAAGATGTAAAAGTATCGCTCTCTTTCCATGCAGTTAAGGCTTCAAAATCAGCCCAAGCAGTTAGTAAAACTAAAGTAGTAGCTTCCGCTTTATTATCAACGCTAAGCATATAACCACCATTCATATTAGCTGGTTCAGTCAATACCTTTTGAAGTGTATTATAAAGAAGCTTTTGCCGATCACCGTTTACTTGAAATGATTGGTAGTAAAACATTCCATTTAATTGAGCATCTAACGTTGAATCAAGGGTTGTTAATTTTACTGGTGACTGGAAAATAGTATCTTTTCCAGAAAGGTCAAATAATGCCAATTTTCTTGTATGAGTAGTTGCCTGCATTAACTTAAAATGCCGTTCGGGATATTTATCAATAATTGATTGTAAAATTTGTCGTGAACCAAATGTTAAGCTAATTTTTGTTAACATATTAATTCCTCCTCAGAAGTTAGTAGTCATACTTATTATAGTACAACTTAATGTAAAATAATTAAATTGTAAATTTTATCTGCTTTATTTTTGCTAAAGCATAAATATAATAGCAATCCAACTTACAAAAAGTTAATAATTTTTGTTATATGACTTTAATATTAATTGAATAGGGAGTATAATAAATAATGTATTAATGAATGTTCTAGTTTAACTTAATAAGGGAGGCCACTAAACGAAATGGTTACACTATATACGTCTCCAAGTTGCACGTCTTGTCGTAAAGCACGTGCCTGGCTAAAAGAACATGATATTGCTTTTAAGGAACGGAATATTTTTTCTGAACCATTGTCTTTAAATGAAATCAAGAATATTTTACGGATGACTGAAGATGGTACTGAAGACATTATTTCAAGGCGGTCTAAAGCTTACCAGAAGTTGAGCGTAGATCTTAATGATTTGTCGATGAAGAACTTGTTTAAGTTAATTAGTAAAAATCCAGGATTATTACGTCGTCCTATTATTATTGATGATAAACGGCTTCAAGTAGGTTACAACGAAGACGAAATCCGTCGCTTCTTGCCACGAAAGGTTCGTGAACTTGAACTAGTAGAAGCTCAAGAAAAAGCAAATATGATTTAACTGATAGAATATGGAAAGTGATATGCTTTCCTTTTTTTATTCTTTTAACCGAGTAACTTTACTTTTAAGCGAAAATCCTTACAATAGAAGTAACATCTAGTTTTGGTAAAAGGAGGTGCTGCTCAATGGAGATGGAACGCATTAATGAAAATACTATTCGCGTTTTGGTAGATAATGATGATTTATCTGCTCGGGGTATCACCATTCTAGACTTACTTGGTGATCATCAACAAATAGAGGATTTCTTTTATAGTATCTTGAAAGAAGTAGATACTGATCACCAATTCCAAAACAACGATGCGGTTACTTTTCAGGTGATGCCCACTAATAATGGCTTAGAATTATTTATTAGTAAAAATGATTCTAATTTTGCTGGGAATGAACAGCATGGACCGATTAATGACCAGGTGTCCAAATATATTAAGCAACATTTGATTCAAAAAAATAGTCCGGATCAAGATCAAAGAAAAACGGCGATTAATGATTCAGAAGATAATGAGATTCAACACACTAACTGGCAAGTAATTACGTTTGATTCTTTTGAAGATTTAATTGATTTTGCGAAAATTGCTGAGAATGATGATGCTTCATCATATTTATATAAGTACAATGATTTGTATTATTTAGCAATTGCTTATTCTGATTCTATTTTGAACAGTAATGATGTTAAAGATCAACTTGCTCTTGCTTATGAATATGGAAATCCCACGGCAACAACGGTTGATTTTTTAAGTGAACATGGAAAGAAAATAATGTCAGTATCTGCCTTACATTTAATTCGACACTATTTTGAATAAGCTGCGTTTGAGTTCATACTCAACGTAGCTTTTTTCGTGCAAAATTGGGTAATTTCCGTATATAAATATATAGGGGGATTAAATGTTAATTGCAGTTCATAACGACCAATTAGTGTTAGCTGAAAACGCAAAAAGCAATATGGCGTATTATTGTCCAGGATGCGGGCAGGGAGTGATTTTGCGACGAGGAAAGCATAAGATTACTCATTATGCCCATAAGAAGGGAAATGACTGTGGCTTTAGCGAGGGTGAAACATTAGAACATTTAAAAGGAAAAAAGCAGATTTATCAATGGGCACAAAAGCATCACTGGAATCCGCAATTAGAAGTCTATTTTCCAACAATTGCTCAACGACCAGATATTCTTTTAGAAATTAATGGACAAACTATAGCAGTTGAATTTCAATGTAGTCCCTTAAGCCTTGAAAAGTTATTAGCACGTAATGAAGGGTATCGTCAGTTAAAACTTCCGGTTTGGTGGATATTAGGATCTCCTTATTTACGTAACTTGAGAAATAAAAAAATCGTTCAGTTTACGCAAATTTTTAGAAAACAATTTGTCCTCTTATTTTGGGATGTGAAAAGGGCGCAATTAGTTATTAATCAGAATTACTGGCGTTGCTCCTATAGCCGGTTAAAGTATGATAAAAAAACTATTTTAATGGAGCAGATTGAGATGTTGCAAAAGAAACAGTATCATTTTCCAAGTAAAGAAATAAGAGAACTATCATTAGCCACTTTAAAACTTACTGGACACGCTTTATCTGAATGTCCGTTGGTATGCCATGATCTTATTGCAAGTTGGCCGGCAATGTCTATTCCAATGATTATCTGGCGAATTGGTGTAATATTAGAGATAGGGAAATTCCCCTTATTTTATTCTTGGGGGGATAAAGAATGGCAAAATTTATTAATGAAGGTAAACAAAAGCGATTGGTTATTTCCGGGTTGTTTACCTCCAGAAACAATTCGCAATATTACTATCAACCAATATACAAACGAATTAATTGCCTTTAAAGTAATTTGTAGAAAGGATAATCATCTTATTTTAATTCATCGTCCAAGATGGTTTAATGATTCAAAGTTAAAACTACAGCTGGTTAAAAGGAGATCATAATATGCAACATACATGTACAATGTTTTTAGCAGGAAAGAATGCAACAATTGACGGGTCAACTATAGTTTGTCGTGAGGAAGATTATGGTAATGAATTTGATCCTCAAAGATTTGTATTAGTAAAACCAGAAAGACAACCACGTAAATATCAAAGCAAAACAACCGACTTTAAAATTGATTTACCGGTTCCTAAGCTAAAATATACTTCTACGCCTGATGCTGACGATAAAGATGGGATTTTTGGTGCAGGGGGTATCAATGGCGTAAATGTTGCGATGAGTGCGACTGAAACTATTACTACTAATGCCCGGATATTAGCAATAGATCCTTATAACACTTTATCGGGAATTGGCGAAGAAGATTTTGTAACATTAGTCTTGCCTTATATTAAGAGTGCTCAAGATGGTGTTAAGAAACTAGGAAGTTTATTAGAAAAGTATGGTACTTATGAGGCTAATGCTATAGCTTTTAGTGATAATAATGAAGTGTGGTATATGGAAACGATCGGCGGTCATCATTGGGCAGCTGTTAAAATCCCCGATAATGCCTATGTGATTGCTCCTAATCGATTTAATATTACTACTTTTGATTTTGATAGCCCCAACACAATGAGTTCACCAAATTTGAAACAGTGGATTGATCAAAATAAATTGAATCCTAGCGAGGACGAATATAATTTACGACATATTTGTGGCAGCGCAACTGCTACTGACACTGTCTATAATAACCCACGAGCATGGTATGTTCAGCAGCAGCTAGGGACAATAAATACGAATCCGCAAAGTAATAACCTTCCATTCATCTGTTATGCAAAGGAAAAGCTTACTGTAACTACGATCAAGAAGTTAATGAGTTCTCATTATCAAGGGACAGCTTTTGATCCATATCATTTAGAAAGAGATAAAGCCCCATTTAGGTCAATTGCATTAAACCGAAACTTAGAATTACATATTCTACAAATACGTAATAATGTTCCTACAAGCATTGCTGGTGTTCATTGGTTAGCATTTGGCCCTAATACTTTTAATGCAGTAGTTCCCTTTTATGCAAATATTGACGATACACCAATACCTTATCGAAACACTAGTACTGAATATTCAATAGACGATATGTATTGGCTCACCCATACAATTGCTGCCCTCGGGGATCAAAATTATTGTCAAGCACAAAGTATTGAAGAAAACTTTGAATTGCAAGTAATGGCAAAAACAATGAACATTCAAAAAAACACGGATAAGGAAATGGCACAACACCTTGATGTTAGTGCATTTTTAACCACGATTAATAATCGGATGGCAGAAATTGCAATAGATGAAAGCAGAAAATTACTGGGAAAACTAGTAAAGCTTGCTTTTTCAAGAGAACGATTGCAATTTTAGGTAGAAAATAAAAAAGAGGTTGAATAGATGGTGCAATAATGAAAGACCAACTTTTTCAATCTCTTTTTTATTAATTATTGTTTTGTATAATTTGTAGCTTTGGCGGGCGATATTGGTTTACAAATTCATCTAAGGATGTAGATTGAGCCAATTTTTCGCTTTTAAATGCGTTTATTAAAGTATTATAGTCAAAATTTGGAATCATTAGGCCGTAATCAGAATCTTCGGTGTTAAAAACGACTGCGGTGGCCGTTTCTGATACGCCTAGATCACTTGCAATTTTTTGATCTTGACGGAAAGCCTGCTTAGCAAGTTGACTTTGCCGATCCTCAAAAAACATTTCTAAGTCAAGGTGTGAATCATGTGCAATTTTAGTAATTAATTCATCGTTGTAATCCAAGCCTTGGTTAATAAGCGCAGATTGTAATTGTAATAGATAATGCCGTCCGCGTTTTCGTCCTTGGAAGAGGGCTGCTTTATAATCTAATATTACTTGGTTAAGGGTTTTTGATACTTGTTGTCTTATAGCAAGATCATGGGGATTAAGATGATAATATTTAAGTGTGCTATCGATCGTTTTCATATTGAATAGTGGTACAAATTGATAACTAATTTTTGTATTTAAATCACGATCAATTTTTAACACGTCTTTTTCACACCGTAAACAGCGCATTCCTAATGGATTCACAAAAAGATGAAGTTCGAGCATAATTAACCCCTCCGATCATTTGTATACTCAAAATCCTAATCCTGTGAACATAATTATTTTTGCAAAGATCTAACTATTTGTAAAGAATTTAGTTTTAAGACAATTACAAGAGTTATTATTATAAATGTGCTAAAATATACGGAGATTTAACAGGAGGCTGAATTATGATTGAAGATTGGCAGCATTTTTTATTGCCATATCAGCAAGCCGTAAATGAACTAAAAGTCAAATTGCGGGGGATGCGAAAGCAATTTCAAGACCAAACGCAACATTCTCCGATTGAATTTGTAACTGGACGAGTAAAGCCAGTTGATAGTATTAAAGAAAAAATGACTAGACGACATGTGCAAGAGGATCGACTTGAGCAAGATATGCAAGATATTGCTGGTTTGCGAATCATGTGTCAATTTGTAGAAGATATTTATAAGGTAGTTGACTTATTACGGCAGCGAAGTGATATGACTATTTTAGAAGAACGAGATTACGTCACCAATGTTAAACCGAGTGGATATCGTTCCTATCATATTGTTATTGAATATCCGGTACAATTAATTACTGGAGAAAAAAGAATATTAGCTGAAATTCAGGTGCGTACCCTTGCAATGAACTTTTGGGCAACAGTAGAACATTCTTTAAATTATAAATATCAAGGCGAGTTTCCTGAGGAGTTATCTGCAAGGTTGCAAAGAGCCGCAGAGGCAGCATTTAAGCTTGATAATGAAATGTCAGAGATTCGAGAAGAAATAAAGGAAGCACAGACATTGTTTTCTAAGCGGAGATCAACTAATTCTATTAATGAAGACGAGTTAAAGGAGTAAGTTATGAGAATTGGAATATATAATAATGAAACAGCAGAATCTCAACGGGTGACAAAGGTTTTAAAAACTGAAATGAAACGGGCGGGTTTAACTTATGTCGAAAAAAATCCAGAAGTTGTAATAACAATCGGCGGAGATGGCACGTTGTTATCAGCTTTTCATCATTATCAAAAAGATTTAAATAACATTCGCTTTGTTGGAATTCATACTGGGCACTTAGGATTTTATACAGATTGGCGGAGTTTTGAAATTGATGATTTAGTTGATAGTTTAGTAAAAGATAGCGGACAAGCCGTTTCGTATCCCTTACTTGATATGAAGGCTACTTATTCTGATGGGCAGATAGAGAATTATATTGCGCTTAATGAATCAACAATTCGGAATGTTACACGAACAATGGTATGTGATGTATTCATTAATAATCATTTGTTTGAAAACTTTCGGGGAGATGGTTTATGTATTTCAACGCCAACCGGTTCAACTGCTTATAATAAATCAGTGGGGGGTGCCATTGTCGATCCAAATAGTGTTGGCTTTCAGTTAGCTGAAATGGCTTCACTTAACAACCGGGTTTTTCGGACCCTAGGCTCACCGATTATTTTTGGTGCTGATGCTGAGTTAATTTTGCGTTTGCGTGATGAAAATGGGCATGTGCTTACATGCGATCGTGACCAATGGATGCTTAAAAGTGAGAAAGAGCGGTATCTGACCGAATTATCTTATAGAGTTTCTAAGCAACGAATATATTTTGCTCAATATCGGCATAATAATTTCTGGAATCGAGTAAAAGATTCATTTATTGGTGGAGTACATTAATGGAATTTAATTGGATATATGATCATCGCATACCACGGAAATTACGATCGGCATTAAAAATGTATGGGGTTTCTTCTTCGTTATTAAAAGTAGCCATATACCATGGAGGGAAAATGCAAATAAATGGAGTAGATAAGTGGGCAATTGATACTGTTAATTACCACGATAAAGTAACATTAATTCTCCCTCCAGAAACTGCTAATGATAATGTGGATGTCAGTGAGGCACCTATTGATATTATTTATGAAGATCAGGATTTTTTAATAATGAATAAGCCAGCAGGAGTAGCGACAGTTCCGGCTCATAACGTTCCGGTGGCCGATAGTTTGGTGAATCGGGTAAAAGGCTACTATAAGCGCCAAAATTATGAAAATCAGGTTACCCATGTTGCAACACGTTTAGACCGTGACACCAGCGGATTAGTTGTTTTTCCTAAACACCGTTTTGCGCATGCTGTCCTAGATGAACAGTTAAAAAAACATTTAGTTAAGAAAAACTATCTTGCTCTAATTAAAGGAAAAGTTCCTGCAGAGCATGGTTATATTGATGCGCCGATTCAACGTGATCCTAATTCATTTGTAAAAAGAATGGTAGGGAAAGAAGGGAAGGCATCTGTAACTGAATACTGGTGCCAAGAATGTAATGTTCAAGCAAGTCTTATCAAAATTAGGCTGCATACAGGTCGGACACACCAAATTCGCGTTCATTTTGCTAGCCTTGGTTTTCCATTAATTGGCGATAAAATGTATGGTGAAGAATCAGTATTAATTGCTAGACAAGCCCTCCATTGTTATTGGCTAAGTTTTTATAGTCCATTTAAAGGTGAAAATATTACTGTTTCGGCACCATTGCCAAGTGATTTTAAGAACACTAAAGATGATCTTTTAAGTACAAAAGAATATTAGTAATTGAACTAATTAGTAGAAAATTACCAGAAGATAAAATTAATTTGCTTACTGGTAATTTTTTTATAAAAAAGGTATTGCAAATAATAAAAATATAGGTTAAAATATAATTCCTGTCATCGATAAGATATGAATAAATAATCATATCTATTTAAGATTGTTGAAGGTAAATATGGTTATGGAGTTAGTAACTTTTGAAATGATTTTAAAAAAGTTATTGACATCTGCTTGATGACATGATATATTAATAAAGTTGCTGATTGAGTTATCGATCAAAAGAAATTCAAAAATAATTAAAATTTCTTCTTGACAAGCTGATCTGATACATGTTATAATAAATATGGTGATTGGCTGATTGATTAGTCAACGGGTAGACCTTTGAAAACTGAACAAAGTTTCGACGAATCAAATGTGTAGGGTCTTCAATCACGATGTGATTTGAAGCAAAACATTTGCGAAGTCAATTCGCTTAA
>NZ_JAJGUA010000020.1:0-285 GCF_020784695.1 Limosilactobacillus secundus | reverse complement strand
GACTCAACGAGGTTGAGGCACTTTCACTTTGACTAAGTGAAGTTGAGGCACTTTCACTTTGGCTCAACGACGTTGATGCACTCTCACTTTGGCTAAGTGATGTCGAAGCACTTTCGCTTTGACTAAGTGATGTCGATGCACTTTCACTTTGACTCAACGACGTTGATGCACTTTCACTTTGACTCAATGAGGTTGACGCACTTTCACTTTGGCTCAGTGAAGTTGAGGCACTTTCACTCTGACTTAAGGATGTCGAAGTACTTTCACTCTGGCTGAGTGAAGTTG
>NZ_JAJGUA010000002.1:0-319 GCF_020784695.1 Limosilactobacillus secundus | reverse complement strand
GGTTGATAATGGAGAATAACGGAATCGAACCGATGACCTCCTGCTTGCAAAGCAGGTGCTCTCCCAGCTGAGCTAATTCCCCATATGGGCCTAAATGGACTTGAACCATCGACCTCACGCTTATCAGGCGTGCGCTCTAAACCAGCTGAGCTATAGGCCCAAATAAGCGTCTTATAGGTTAAAGTTTTAAGAGGTAAACCTCTCAAAACTAAACAAAGTTTCTTCGATGTGTAGGTTCCGTTTTATTCCTTAGAAAGGAGGTGATCCAGCCGCAGGTTCTCCTACGGCTACCTTGTTACGACTTCACCCCAGTCATCTG
>NZ_JAJGUA010000019.1:0-5276 GCF_020784695.1 Limosilactobacillus secundus | reverse complement strand
GACTCAACGAGGTCGAAGCACTTTCACTTTGACTCAACGAGGTCGAGGCACTCTCGCTTTGACTAAGCGACGTTGATGCACTTTCACTCTGACTGAGTGAAGTTGATGCACTTTCACTCTGACTCAATGAGGTTGACGCACTTTCACTTTGACTCAATGAGGTTGACGCACTTTCACTTTGACTCAATGATGTTGACGCACTTTCACTTTGACTCAATGAGGTTGAGGCACTCTCACTCTGACTCAATGAGGTTGACGCACTTTCGCTCTGGCTGAGTGAAGTTGAGGCACTTTCACTTTGACTCAATGATGTTGATGCACTTTCACTTTGGCTCAACGATGTTGAGGCACTTTCGCTCTGACTCAGTGACGTTGATGCACTCTCACTTTGACTTAACGATGTCGAAGCACTCTCACTCTGACTCAATGAGGTTGACGCACTTTCGCTTTGACTTAAGGATGTCGAAGCACTTTCGCTTTGGCTAAGTGAGGTCGATGCGCTTTCACTTTGACTCAATGAGGTTGATGCACTCTCGCTCTGACTGAGTGAGGTCGAGGCACTTTCGCTTTGACTTAAGGATGTCGAGGCGCTCTCACTCTGACTAAGCGAGCTTGAGGCACTCTGGCTAAGTGACGTTGATACACTCTCACTTTGACTGAGCGATGTTGATACTGATCGACTTGTACTATTTGAAATGCTGTCTTTAATTGATGTAGAAGTACTTTCTGATGCACTTACCGAATGAGATATACTTTCTGAATGTTCTGAACCACTGGTATATTCAACTCTGGTGGTTCCATTCTGATTAATATCTGCCATTACCATTTGAACTGGTGCATTTCCACTATTTTGTTCACCAGTAGTGGCGCCAATTGTATAACTGGTACCATTAACAGTACTTTGATTATTTGCAAAGTAATTCGATTCTATTGTTGTTCTATCATTTGTTACAATCACGTTAGTATCATTAGCGTTTATCGTAACATTTGTAGAATTTGAAGAATAAGTAGTACCAGTTGTTGTATTTAAAATCACATGAGCTGGATCATTAATATTAATAGTATTATCGGAGCCACCAAAGTAGAAGTTACGGTTACCAGAAAATGTGGTATTAGTCCCTTGTTCAAAGTTAACAGTGTTATTATCACAGCCATCAGCAAAGTAAACATTCGTTCCACTAGTGTGCAAGTTGATATGCGAATTTACGCCAGCAATAAACTTACCTTCTTGATTAGTTAGGGCAATATTACCAACATTATTCCAAATTTGGCCCCCGGAATAGCTATAAGTATTATTAATTGTTAATGTCGCATTTTCACCAACTATTACCGCATGCTCTCCATTATTGGCTAACATTGCAACGTCATATGGAGACATACTGTTATTAATAACTAAACTGGCATTATCATCAATAACCAAGTTATTTCCACCATAAATTAAGGTGCTGTACCCAACAAAATCAGCAGAACTGGTTGAATAAGTATTGCCATTATATTGGTATGAGCTGACTCCATCAATTGTTGTATGACCTTGAATTTCAAAGATCTTTAAATAACCGCTAGAAGAATAAGTATCTGCGAAAACGGCAGCCCCACCAGTAGCATGGACATTATCATAGATTAGCGTCTCAGCTCCTGAATCAGTAAGGGCAAAGCCACCACGCTCATTAGCGGTATAAAGATTAAGGGATTTAACCGTTGTCGTGGTCTTCATACCCGTGGAAGCGTTTAGCCAAATACAGTTATTGCCTAAATTAAGAGAATGGTTTCCCCCATCAATAGTAAGATCACGAGGTGGAATTTCGAGATCACCCATTCCAGACTGACCTAAATCAATGTCAGCTGTTAGCCGAATAACGCTGATGTTTGAATTATTAAGGGCATTTTGAAATTCAGTGCCATTACTTACTTCAGCTGTATTTTCTTCAGTGGTTTGAATAAAGCTAGAATTAAATAGTGCAATCGTCCCATTAGTAATATTCTCAGTCGTTGTCCGTAATGAAAGACTTTGATTTGCAGAAAATGCAGTATTATTAGAAGCTTCATTAGCAACAGGCTCAATGCCATTCTCCAGAGACAGGGAAGTATTATCACTAGTAAGCGATTCATTCATTCCCGTTGAAACTGATTGTGCACCTGTAGAAGATGCGGTTGAAGAGCTAACAGAATTACTTGTTGTTGACTCACTTATAGAAGCGTTTGACTGACTGGTTGATGTACTAGCAGTCGATATACTGGTCGAGCCATTCGATTTGCTAGTTGATGTACTACTCCCTGATATTGAAGTACTAGTAGATGTTGAACCAGAGTTGACGCTTGAAGTACTAGCCGTTGATGTACTCGTGGAAGTATTGGATTGACTAGTCGATGTACTACCCGATGTCGAAGTAGACGTTGAGCCAGAACCAATTACTTGAGAGCTTTGGTCAACTGTCGTCGTTGCCGCATGTGCTTCTGTCGGGTTAGCTGCGCCTGTTGCCCCGATCCCAAGCAATGTTGCAACAGTTGCAGCTCCCTTTTTATAGGCATCCTTTGCATCCGAAACATTAGCATTTTTTAAAGAATCTAAATCCTGAAAGTTTGTTGGTTTAACTTCCTGTTTTCTTCGAAATGATAACATTTTAAAGAAACGTGTCAAGGAACTAAACCAACCATGTTTGGTTTTATATAATTTTACCTTACTCTTATCTTCTTGTTTTTTATTGTTTTTCGCCATAGATAAACCACCTCTATAAATTATCTACCTATAAACAATTGTTAGTATTTTTCACCATTGATTGTACACCCACTTCTTCTCAAAATAAACGAATTTCAACTTTTATTTCAATAAAAAATTTATTAATTTTTTAAGCCTCTGCTTTTTCTCACATAATCATTTGATAATCTTCATAAATATCAATTTATCTAGGTATACACTTTCTGGTATGGATGGAGATTCCATGCCAGAAAGTGTATACAAAAAAAGAGACATTTGCTGTCCCCTCGTTATACAATCAATTCACCACAAAAATCATGAAAAAAGGTTAAGCAAATGGCCCATAATGATTCTATTCTAAATATTCTTGGAATTAAAATTATTTCTGTTGAAGAAGCTGAACACAACGATGATCCTGTGAAAGAGGATATAACGCTAATAACAGCTACTCTTTCTTATCCGATTAATCGTTGCCGGAACTGTGTTTTTCCCCAGTTAATAAGGATGACTTTCGCAACCCCTATGTACGACTAGCTAGGTTAAACGGAAGAAGGTATGAATGAGATCTTCGTAAACAACGTTATAAATGTAAATCATGTCATACTACTTTTGGTGCTATTACTAATTTAACCAAAGAAAATCAAGCCCTATCCAATGACCTCAAAAATCAAATCATGCTTTTAGCTCGTAAAAGACTATCCAGGCAGCTAATTGCTGAAATCATAGCCAGCGTCTCAAAGCGCTGGCTTTCGCTTTGCTCAAGCCAAAATGCTGTTGATCTAATTACTAGTAAATTTTCTAAGTTTGCTGAAGTATACCAAACTTACAAAGATATCACGAAAGCCCTAAACGAACGCAATAGTGAATTATTAGAGTCAACCATCTTAGACTACCAATACAGAAATGATACAGCTATTCAAACCCTTCGTCAAAACAGAAAACATGTCTTAAATAGCGCTAAGTTTGAATACTCTAATGGTCCTTTAGAAGGCATCAATCACAAAATAAAAACTCTAAAACGAACTTGTTATGGTTTTGCCAATTAAAAATTTCCCTCTTTGAAGAACCGATTGTATTTTTTCGTAAAAAAATACCCCCTACATTTTCGTAGGAAGTATTTTTAGTCAACCATACCAGTTGAAAGATATCCGGATATTCCAACTTAGGAGCTGTTTTTAGTTTTAGCTCAGACAATTAAATTATTTATCTTCACTATTCTTTTTCTTCTTAGCAATCAGCAAGAGTAAGACTGCTTCTAATGACATCAAACCAAGTAATTCAGCCGTTGTTTGACTAGCATTACCAGTCTGTGGAAGCCGCTTGTTTTGCTGACTTGGCTTATTCGCATTGCCGTTTTCGACAGAGTTTTGAGCAGTTAAGTCAACAGTCATGTGCTTATCAGTTCCAGAAACACTTGCATTTTCAAGCTTAGAAGTATTTGCATTGTTAGTTATACTCAAGCTCAACGAAATTGAACCATTTCCAGAACCAATTGTTGACATCGAAGTAAATCCACTATTGTCAAGGAATGGCGTTACTGGTGAGAGACTACCGCTAATAGATTCTAATACATTAGATGAAGAACTACTCATAGAAGTACTGTCACTAGCATTTAAAGAAATAGATCCACTACTACTAATGGAAATAGAACCACTTGCACTTACTGAAGTGGAGGCACTCTCACTTTGACTTAACGACGTTGACGCACTTGCACTTACCGATGCTGATGTGCTTGCACCCTGACTCAACGACGTTGACACACTTGCACTTTGACTCAATGATGTCGAGGCACTTTCGCTCTGACTCAACAACGTTGAGGCACTCTCGCTCTGGCTGAGTGAAGTTGAGGCACTTTCACTTTGGCTAAGTGATGTCGAAGCACTTTCACGTTGACTCAACGACGTTGAGGCACTTTCACTCTGGCTGAGTGAAGTTGACGCACTCTCACTCTGACTCAGTGAAGTTGAGGCACTTTCACTTTGACTCAACGACGTTGATGCACTCTCACTTTGGCTAAGTGATGTCGAAGCACTTTCACTTTGACTCAACGATGTCGAAGTACTTTCACTCTGACTAAGTGATGTCGAGGCACTTTCACGTTGACTCAACGACGTTGAGGCACTTTCACTCTGACTCAATGATGTCGAAGCACTTTCGCTTTGCCTCAACGACGTTGAGGCACTCTCACTCTGGCTCAACGATGTCGAAACACTTTCACTCTGACTAAGTGACGTTGATGCACTCTCACTTTGGCTGAGTGAAGTTGAGGCACTCTCGCTTTGACTTAAGGATGTCGAAGCACTCTCACTCTGACTCAGTGAAGTTGAGGCACTTTCACTTTGACTCAATGATGTCGAAGCACTTTCACGTTGACTCAACGATGTCGAAGTACTTTCGCTCTGGCTGAGTGACGTTGACGCACTTTCACTCTGGCTAAGTGAAGTTGAGGCACTTTCACTTTGACTCAACGACGTTGATGCACTCTCACTTTGACTCAACGAGGTTGAGGCACTTTCACTTTGACTAAGTGAAGTTGAGGCACTTTCACTTTGGCTCAACGACGTTGATGCACTCTCACTTT
>NZ_JAJGUA010000018.1:0-552 GCF_020784695.1 Limosilactobacillus secundus | reverse complement strand
TAACAACTGGGGTCTTAACGCCATCATAACTTCCCTTGTTGCTTACCCATTCTGTGGAGCTGATAATCTTGCCAGTCACATTGTCAACCGTAATAGAACGAGTCCATTGCGCGTTTTGCACGTTGTCAGCTGGGTTATCGTTTCCTGCACCAACATAGTGGACAGTAAACTTAACATCCTTAAGGTAGTCAACATCTTCATTGGTTACCTTCGGGCCGTCTGGGTAGTTAGGGTTTATTGGTTCACCCGGTGTACCTGGCTTATCCGGTTTGAACGTCGTGGTTCCGTGCTTCAGGACAACGGTGTAAGTTTGAGTAGTATTGTCATCATTGTCAAATACTGCGCCTGCTGGGAACCCATCACTGACCAGCACATAACCTCGTGCTTCCAGTTGCTTAATTTGATCAGCCGTACTGTAGTTAATTACACTACCGGGCTTACCAGTCAAGTTACCGGAAGTTGCGATCTGAGCATTGTTGTTATCTTGGTCAACATAATTAACAACAGCTGTTTGATCATTAACGATTGGGTTGTATGGCACTGGTGTATCCT
>NZ_JAJGUA010000017.1:0-327 GCF_020784695.1 Limosilactobacillus secundus | reverse complement strand
GTGAAAGTGCGTCAACCTCACTTAGCCAAAGCGAGAGTGCATCAACGTCGTTGAGCCAAAGTGAGAGTGCATCGACATCACTTAGTCAAAGTGAAAGTGCGTCAACCTCACTTAGCCAGAGCGAAAGTGCATCGACCTCATTGAGTCAAAGCGAAAGTGCGTCAACCTCATTGAGTCAAAGTGAAAGCGCATCGACCTCACTTAGCCAAAGCGAAAGTGCGTCAACCTCATTGAGTCAGAGTGAGAGTGCTTCAACTTCACTCAGCCAGAGTGAAAGTACTTCGACATCCTTAAGTCAGAGTGAAAGTGCCTCAACTTCACTGAGCC
>NZ_JAJGUA010000016.1:0-385 GCF_020784695.1 Limosilactobacillus secundus | reverse complement strand
CCTGCTTGTAAGGCAGATGCTCTCCCAACTGAGCTAATCCTCCAAAAGTGACCCGTGCGGGATTTGAACCCACGATACCAGCGTGAAAGGCTGGTGTCTTAACCACTTGACTAACGGGTCATAACAACGGAGAGTAAGGGATTCGAACCCTTGATACAGGCTTTAACCCGTATACATCATTTCCAATGATGCTCCTTCGGCCAGCTCGGACAACTCTCCAATATCCAAGCCCTGGCACAATTAAGACCAGGTGCCAAAGCTTGATTGTGCGTGGCAACGTCCTATCCTCGCAGGGAGCGATCCCCCAACTACTTTCGGCGTGTTGAAGCTTAACTTCTGTGTTCGGCATGGGTACAGGTGTATCCTTCAAGCCATCATCACCACA
>NZ_JAJGUA010000015.1:0-247 GCF_020784695.1 Limosilactobacillus secundus | reverse complement strand
GTGAGGTCGATGGTTCAAGTCCATTTAGGCCCATATGGGGAATTAGCTCAGCTGGGAGAGCACCTGCTTTGCAAGCAGGAGGTCATCGGTTCGATTCCGTTATTCTCCATTATCAACCGTAAGGTTGATAGAGCTTGTACTTTGAAAACTAAATACTATCTAATTTCTTTATTAACAAAACAATAAACCGAGAACACCGCGTTATTTGAGTTTTAATTAACGAATTATAATCGCTAACTCAATTAAT
>NZ_JAJGUA010000014.1:0-248 GCF_020784695.1 Limosilactobacillus secundus | reverse complement strand
CAGATGACTGGGGTGAAGTCGTAACAAGGTAGCCGTAGGAGAACCTGCGGCTGGATCACCTCCTTTCTAAGGAATAAAACGGAACCTACACATCGAAGAAACTTTGTTTAGTTTTGAGGGGTTTACCCTCAGAGCTTGTACTTTGAAAACTAAATACTATCTAATTTCTTTATTAACAAAACAATAAACCGAGAACACCGCGTTATTTGAGTTTTAATTAACGAATTATAATCGCTAACTCAATTAAT
>NZ_JAJGUA010000013.1:0-252 GCF_020784695.1 Limosilactobacillus secundus | reverse complement strand
GTGAGGTCGATGGTTCAAGTCCATTTAGGCCCATATGGGGAATTAGCTCAGCTGGGAGAGCACCTGCTTTGCAAGCAGGAGGTCATCGGTTCGATTCCGTTATTCTCCATTATCAACCTTACGGTTGATAGAGTTTGTACTTTGAAAACTAAATACTATCTAATTTCTTTATTAACAAAACAATAAACCGAGAACACCGCGTTATTTGAGTTTTAATTAACGAATTATAATCGCTAACTCAATTAATCAGAC
>NZ_JAJGUA010000012.1:0-414 GCF_020784695.1 Limosilactobacillus secundus | reverse complement strand
TAACCCGGAGGTCGTTGGTTCAAATCCAGCCCCCGCAATTTTGGTCCGTTGGTCTAGTTGGTTTAGGACGCATCCCTGTCACGGATGAGATCACGAGTTCGAGTCTCGTACGGACCGTATAATTAATGATAAATAAAAAACTTCCTACAGATAAGTGGGAAGTTTTGGGTATCTGTCAACTGGTATGGTTGACTAAAAATACTTCCTACGAAAATGTAGGGGGTATTTTTTTTATGAAAAAATACAATCAATTCTTAAAAAGAAAAATTTTTGATTAGCAAAACCATAACAAGTTTGTTTTAGGGTTTTGATTTTGCGATTGATGCCTTCTAAGGGACCATTAGAGTATTCAAATTTAGCACTATTTAAGACATATTTTCTGTTTTGACGAAGGGTTTGAATAGCGGTGTCCAT
>NZ_JAJGUA010000011.1:0-272 GCF_020784695.1 Limosilactobacillus secundus | reverse complement strand
GTTGGGTATTGTGGGGTTGGAACATCTGGAATTGGGTTACCAGTTGGATCAACTGGAATAATCTTTCCATTTGGTACATAAGTAACTGTAGCTTCTTGATCTTCCATCGTGACACTTGGCCCTTCAACTTGTGCCCGGTCAGCATGGTAACCACTAACAACTGGGGTCTTAACGCCATCATAACTTCCCTTGTTGCTTACCCATTCTGTGGAGCTGATAATCTTGCCAGTCACATTGTCAACCGTAATAGAACGAGTCCATTGCGCGTTTTG
>NZ_JAJGUA010000010.1:0-249 GCF_020784695.1 Limosilactobacillus secundus | reverse complement strand
GGGTATCTGTCAACTGGTATGGTTGACTAAAAATACTTCCTACGAAAATGTAGGGGGTATTTTTTTTTATGAAAAAATACAATCAATTCTTAAAAAGAAAAATTTTTGATTAGCAAAACCATAACAAGTTCGTTTTAGGGTTTTGATTTTGCGATTGATGCCTTCTAAGGGACCATTAGAGTATTCAAATTTAGCACTATTTAAGACATATTTTCTGTTTTGACGAAGGGTTTGAATAGCGGTGTCCAT
>NZ_JAJGUA010000001.1:0-230 GCF_020784695.1 Limosilactobacillus secundus | reverse complement strand
TCTTAAGGCAAAAGAGGCCTTTTTTATATAATTCTTATCGCCCACCCGCATAGCAGGTGGTTTTTTGTTTCGTGCATTCGCTCTGCTCACGCACTCAACTAGGTCTAAAGACATTAATCATAACCACCCGTCAAACGGGTGGTTTGCACATCGGCTATAAGCCGATAATAAAAGCCGGCGTCTCAAGGCGCTGGCTTTCGCTTTGCTCAAGCCAAAATGCTCTGACTACT